>DAIDJU010000157.1 GCA_027451225.1 Acidocella sp.
CCTCGACCTCTGGAACGATAGCATGTGCTGTCCAGAGGATTTGGCGGTTGCACTTGAAGGGCTTGTGGATTCGTCTGCTGCCGTAGTCTCGGCAGAAAAAGCCGCCTACCTTCGCGGGTTCGCGGAGGCGAAGGAGATGGCAGCAATCGAAATCCACTTCAATTCGCAGTCGATATTGCTTGCCGCTGGGGAGATGACCGCGAGTGAATTGCGATGCGTGCGCGCTATCCTGGCGCTTAAAGAACGCGCCATCCGCGCCATGAAGCCGGAGGGGGAGTGATGCGCGGACCGCATGTTGAGGAAGCATACCAAAAGCGCCGAGATGCCGAACGTATATTCAGCAAATTCGGCGATATCAATGCACAATGGGCCATGCGTGATTACATTCAGGCCGCCAAGAATATGGACCGGATGGATGCGTGGCAAGATCGCTCGCGGTATATTGACCGAAATGTCGGCGTGAGATAGCAACGCCCCATAGGGACCGCCACGGCTCTGCTTGAGCATCCAGCGACGTTTCCGGGAAATCCCACCGGGTCAGCAAGCGGCAGCGCGCCAATGCCGCTTGCGGGTTCCATCCGGCCTTGGGTGGCCATTTGTGTCTCGCGGGTGAGACACAAGCCGCATTGCGTCTCACAGACGGCGGTTTGTTATAATCAAACGTCGTTGATGGCAGGATATGGCTGCTTTCTGTCGTCAAACCACCACGATCCGCCACACGGGCCACCAGCACCCCGGCAACCACACCAGCGCCAGGGCGTAGCTTGGTAGCGCGCCGTGCCGCATCCAACGGTCCACGGCGCGCTGGTCGATCACGCCACCGCCCCACCGGCGCCCCGGTACGCCTGCTGCAACGCCGCCATCTGCTGCTCATGCTGGCCGTACCCGGCGCCGGGCAGGCTCGCCCATAGGTTCGAGCAGCGCGCCACCGCCGCAGCGAACTGCCCGGAGTCGATCAGCGGCAGCGCGCCCCGCTCGCGGATCTGCTGGAGCGCCACCACGTCCTGGCTGACCGGCCCGAAGTCCGGCAGGCGAAGCTGCTGCTGATAAGCCTGCCACCAGCGGAATAGGAGCTGGTACCGGCCCGCCGCCGTGGATTGCAGCCCTGGGCGCACCGTTACTAGAATATCCGGGTGATGGGCGTACCCCTGAAACAGGCGCGGGTCTGCCGGGGTGCTGCCAACCAGCACATTGTACCCATCGTCCGACTTCGCCAGCAGCTCGGGGCCGATCTCGCTCCAGGCGATCATATCAAGGAAGGCGCAGCGGTTAGCCCCGCCCGCCTGGGCCGCGGTGATCCTGGGCATCAGTTCGCCCCCCGATTCGCAGCCTCGGCCGCCGCCAGCGTATCCCGGCAATCATCCGCCGCGCCGATCGCCGCCGCGTCATGCCCCCTGAGCCGCACGATGTAAGCCGCGATTTGCGAAGCCGCGTGAGGGCTTGTGGCAACAATGTGCGGCGCCACCAGCGGCGCCGGATCGGACGCGCAGGATTGCAGCGCGACCGGCCAGTGCCA
>DAIDJU010000158.1 GCA_027451225.1 Acidocella sp.
ATCGAGACGCAGCTTGCTCCGGCCGAGGCGCTGCCCTTCCCCGAGGCCAGTTTCGACATCGTGCTCTGCCGCTTCACCGCGCATCACTGGGGCGATCTCGCCAAGGGGCTGGCCGAGGCGCGGCGCGTGCTCAAGCCCGGCGGGCAGGGGCTGTTTATCGACACGGTTTGCCCCGCGCCGCGCATGCTGGATACGCATCTGCAAGCGGTGGAGTTGCTGCGCGATCTCTCGCATGTGCGCAATTATTCCCTGGCGGAATGGGTGGCGGAGCTGGCGCGGGCCGGGTTCGCGGTGCAGGGCACCATGCTGCGCCGCCTGCGCATGGAGTTCCCCAGCTGGACGGCGCGCACCCGCACGGCCCCCGACCTCGTCGCCGCGATCCGCCGCTTGCAGCAGAGCGCCCCGCCCGAGGTGCAATCCCATTTCAACATCGGCACGGATGGCAGCTTCGATATCGAGGCCGCCGCCTTCGAGGTGGGGGCTTAAACCAGCCCCGCCGCCGCGTCCGCCAACTGGCCCCAGAGCGTGCTCATCGCGGCGGCCAGTCCTTCGGGCGTGCTGCCGCCCTGTACGGTGGCGGTGAAGTCCTGCAACTTGAAATCCTGCGTGTTGCCGGGGCGGCTGCCGATCTGCGCCTGCAGCGTCACATTGCCGCTGGCGTCGGGCACGAAGCGCAGCACCTGAATTTCCAGATACACATCCGGCGCCGCGCCGATCGCCCCGCCATCCTGCAACACCGTATCGGCGGGCAGACGCTGGGCGAGGTCCCGCACCATCGTGGTTTGCAGCATCGAGGCCAGGGGCGCGGCCCAGAGATCATTGGCATAGGCGTTGAGTTGGTAGGCATCGCCAGGGCGGGCGAGGGTGTTCTGGTCGAGATCGCCTGGGATGCCGACATTGCGCACTCCGATGCGCTTGCCATCGCCCCCGCGCACCACCCCCGGCACCGCCGCCAAGCGGTAATACCGCACCCGGGCCGACGCACACCCCGCCAGCGCGCCTGCCGCCAGAAGCAGCGAAAAGCCGCGCCGCCTCATGGTCCTTTCCTCCCCAGCAGCAAGGCTTGCGGGTTGCGGCTGAGATAATCCGAGAGCGCCTTCAACGATTGCATGGCCGCATTGGTCTCCTGCAACACTTGCTGCGTGTTGCGCTGGAAGTTGGAATCCGTGCCGTAGCCCTGGTTGAGCGCCTGCAGGGTGGTGTTGGCGCTCTTTAGCGTCGCGGCCAGCTGGGTCAGGCTTTCCTGCACTGCCTTTCCGCCCAGCGTGCTGTTGGTGGTGGCCAGCAGCTTGTTCAGATTATCACCGATTTGGTCGAAGGGCATCTTGTCCAGCTTGGCGGAGAGATCCGACAGATTGGTCATCATCTCGTCCAGCCCGCCGGGCTGCACGGGCAGCACCAGCGCGCCGCCTTCTTGCATTACCTTGGCCGGGGAGGCGTTGGGCACGTAGTCGAGCGAGATCATCTTCTGCCCGGTCACGTAGCTGGCCGTGCCCATCTCCACCCGCATACCCTTGGCCACGAGGCGCTGGAAGTCGCTCAGCGGGTCGTAGCTGCCCTGCAACTGGCTGGAGGTGAGCACGCGCTCCGGCTGCACCTGCATGGCCACGCGCACGCGCGCATTGCCGGTGGCCTGGTCGATCTCCAGCTTCACATCGGTCACGTTGCCCACCTGGATGCCCAGCATGTTCACCGGCGCGCCGGGGGTCAGCCCGGTCACATCGCTGGTCATATAGGCCACCAGCGGGATCTGCGTGTGGTAGGAGGCGGAATCCGCTTCCTGACGCGAGGAATAGAGCCGGAAGCTGGTGCCGCTGGGGCTGGAGGGTTCAGTCATGGCGGCGGGCGGCACGCTGAAGGTGACGCCGCCCGCCAGCAGCGCCTGCACCGATTGCAGCTGGAGTTGCAGCACGCCGCCCTGCACGCCCAGCGCCACGCCGGAGGAGTTCCAGAACCGGCTGTCCGGCCGCACGAGGTTGTTGTAGGGCGCGCGGATGAACACGCTGATCTTCACCGGCCCCAGCCCGTCTCCCAAATCGTAGCCCAGCACCTCGCCGACCGTGACATCGCGGTAGAACACCGGCGAGCCGGATTGTACCGAGCCGATGCTGTTGGCGGTGAGGGTGTAGGTGCTGCCGGGTTCGTCCGAGCGTACGCCGGGCGGCTGTTCGAGCCCGGCGAAGCTGTCCTCGTAATCCCCGCCCGGCGTGCCGGGGTCCACCGAGATATACGCGCCGGAAACCAGCGTCTCGAAGCCCGAGATGTCGGCGAAGTTCAGGCGCGGGCGTTCCACCCAATAGCGCGCATGGTTGTTGAGGAAGCGCGCCCCCACATTGTTCATCCGCACTTTAACGATGACGTGGCTGTTGTCGTGCGCGAGGTCGATGCTCTCCACCGTGCCCAGCGCCACGTCCTTGTATTTCAGCTGGGTCTGCCCGGCCTCCAGCCCTTCGGCGCTGTTGAAGGTGAGGGTAAGCAGCGGCCCGCGCTCGATGAGCGTGCGGTAGCCGAGATACCCCGCGATCATCGCGGCGACGATGGGGATCAGCCAGACGAACTGGAACCGCGGACGGCGCAGATGCGCGTGCGGCTGGTCATGCGGGGCGGGTGTCGTGGTGCTCATGCCTTGGCCTGCTCCGGTTGTTCGAGCGCGTCCCACATCAGCCGCGTGTCGAAGGCGTTGACGGCGAAAATGGTCAGCACCACCACGGCGGCGAAGCACAGCGCGCCGAGATTGGCCTGCACGCTGGCGAATTGCCCGAAGCGCAGCAGTGCCACCAGGATGGAGACCATGAAGATGTCGATCATCGACCAGCGGCCGATGAAGTCGATAAAGCGGTAGGCGCGGGTGCGGGCGAGCAGATGCGTGGTGCGCTTAAGCTGCGTCATCACCAGGATATAGGCCATAAGCACCAGCTTGAGCAGCGGAATGGTGATGCTGGCGAAGAACACCAGCAGGGCCAGCGGCCACAGCCCGTTCTGCGCCAGTTCGACGATGCCGCTCATGATGGTGTAGCCTTGCGTTTGGGCCAATTGGGTGACGATCATGAAAGGGTAGAGATTGGCCGGGATGTAGAGCAGCGCCGCCGCCAGCACCAGCGACCATGAGCGCGAGATGCTGTTCTCCTTGCGCCGGCGCAGCGTGGCGTGGCAGCGGTGGCAGGCCTCGCCCTCCTCGGCATAGTTGAGCAGGCCGCAGGCATCGCAGCCTATGGGCTCGCCCGGGCCATGGTGCTTTGGGTGCGTGTCCAGCTCATCGAGCATGCGCCACAGCGCCTCGGTATCCAGGCTGCCATCGGCGGCGGCTGTCGCCAGCATGCAGCCGATCAGCGCGTAGAGCGCCGTGTCCAGATGCACGACGGCCATGCCGGTGAGGCGCGTATAGGCGACGAGAAAGCCGAGCAGATACACGTCGATCATCGCCCAGGGGGAGAGCGGCGCGTACCAGCGGAACAGCAGCTTGAGCAGGCGCGGCGGCAAGGCGTGCCGCCCCGCCAGCACCAGCAGCAATATGGCGAGCTTGGCCGCCGGAGCCAGCAGGGTGACGCTGAACACCAGCGCCGCCACCAGCCCCCAGCCATGGGCCAGCATCTGTGCCGGGCCGGTATCCAGCCGCGCCAGGGAGAAGCGGCCATAGGCCTCGATTTCCAGGAACGGGGCCGTCAGAGCGAACAGGTAAAACAACGTGGCCGCCGAGGCGCAGGCGATTGGGAAGCTGATATTCACCTGGCGCATCCGCCACAGCGTCTCGCCGCAGCGGGGGCATTCGGCCACCATGCCGGGGCGGCGCGGGCCTAAGCGGCAGATCTGGCCGCAATGCGGGCATTCCCTCCAGTCCGGCGCATCGGCCTGGAGGGGCGGGGGGCTGAGCATCAGGGCGCTGCGGGGGGCGGGAGCATGCGGGCAGGGAGGCATGGCAAAGCAGGCGACGTCAAGCCATTCCCCCCTGGCCAGCGGGTTTGATCAGGGTCAATGTGGGCTCAGAACTGGCCTTGTATCCGCAAAGGCCAGGAGAGGTGACCCTATGCCGCTGAAGTTGACGCGCAAACAAATCGGGCTGGCCATAGGCGCCGCCGCTATCGCCGTGCTTGGATGGTGGCTGCTGGCCCCCGGCGGCAATGGGCGGACGCTGTATGGAGATGTCGAGATCCGCCAGGTGGATCTCGCCTTCAACGCCGAGGGGCGGGTGGATCAGATGCTCAGCCAGGAGGGTGACAAGGTGCAGGCCGGGCAACTCCTGGCCACGCTGGACGACGCCACCTACGCCAACACGCTCGACCTCTCCAAAGCCAAGCGCGACGCCGCCAAAGCCCAGCTCGACCTGCTGCTCGCCGGGTCGCGCTACGAGGATATCGACCACGCCCGCGCCGCCCTGGCCGCGGCCCAGGCGAATTTGGCCCATGCCAAGGTCTCGTTCGCGCGCCAGCAATCGCTGGTGGGGCGCGGGGCCACCCCGCAGCAGACGTTGGACGATGCCCGCATGGCGCTCGATTCCGCCCAGGCGCAGGTGGATGGCGCGCAGGCCCAGCTCACCGAGTTGATCAACGGCCCGCGCAAGCAGGAAATCGACGCCGCCCGCGCCCAGTACCAGGAGGCCCAGGCGCAGGTCGCCCTGGCGCAGACCGAGGAGAACCGCACCAAGCTCTACTCCCCGGTGGATGGCGTGATCATGACCCGCGTGATCGAGCCCGGTACGGTCGTGCTGCCCTCCAGCACTGTGTACTCCATCGCCAATACCTCGCAGACCTGGATCCGCGCTTTCGCGCCCGAGACCATGCTGGGCCGGGTGGCGCCGGGCACCAAGGTTACCATCACCGAGGACACGCCGGGCAGCAAAACCTATCACGGCATCATCGGCTATGTGTCGCCGATGGCCGAGTTCACGCCCAAGACGGTGGAAACCCCCGATCTGCGCACCCAGCTCGTCTACCGCTTCCGCGTGCGGGTGACGGACGCCGATGAGGGCTTGCGCCAGGGCATGCCGGTGACCGTGACGCTGCCATGACCCCGCTCGCCCGCGCCGAGGGGCTGAGCCATGTCTTTCCCGGCAAGACCGGCTCCACCCAGGCGCTCGACGCCATTACCGCCGAGATCGCCCCCGGGGTGATTACCGGCGTGGTTGGGCCGGATGGCGCGGGCAAGACCACCTTTCTGCGGCATCTGGCCGGGTTGCTGCGCCCCTCCGCCGGGCGGGTGGAGGTGCTGGGGCATGACATGGCGAACAACGCTGCCGCCGCGCATCCCTTCATCGGCTACATGCCCCAGCGCTTCGGGCTGTATGAGGATCTCAGCGTCGCCGAAAATCTCGGCTTGTTCGCTGATTTGCATGGGTTGCGGGATGAGGCGCGGGATGAGCGGAGCAAGCAGTTGCTCGAATTCACCGGCCTCGCCCCCTTCACCGCGCGCCAGGCTGGGGCGCTCTCGGGCGGCATGAAGCAGAAGCTGGGCCTGGCTTGCGCGCTGCTCGCCCGGCCCAAGCTGCTGCTGCTGGATGAACCTTCCGTCGGCGTGGACCCGGCCTCGCGCCGGGAGCTGTGGCGCATCGTCGAGCGCATGATGGAGGAGGCGAAGAGTTCGGGCGCCGAGATGGGCGTGGTCTGGGCCACCTCGTATCTGGACGAAGCGGAGCGCTGCGCCTCGGTGCTGCTGCTGCACGAGGGCAAGGTTCTCTCCAACGCCCCGCCGGCGGATTTCCTCGCCCCCATGGCCGGGCGGGTGTGCCGGGTAACGCTGCCCGCCGCCCAGCGCCGCCGCGCCGTGGCCGTGGCCAAGACCCTGCCCGGCGTGCTGGACGCGCTGGTGCAGGGCGACAGCCTGCGCCTGGTGCTGGCCCAAGGCGCTGCCCCGCCTGACGCCGCTTTGCTCGGCGGAAGTGAGACGAAGCTGGTGCCGCCGCGCTTCGAGGACGGGTTCATGGACCGGCTGATCGCCGCCGCCCCGCCGCAAAAAACCGCCTCGCTGCCGCCCGTGGTGAGCTTTGCCGATGGCGCGGTGATCGAGGTGCAGCATTTGATCCGCCGTTTCGGCGCGTTCGTGGCGGTGAACGATGTCAGCTTCACCATCGGCCGTGGCGAGATCTTCGGCCTGCTCGGCCCCAACGGGGCGGGCAAGTCCACCACCTTCCGCATGCTTTGCGGCCTGCTACGCCCCAGCGCCGGCTCGGCCCTGGTGGCGGGGAAAAACCTGCTGACCGCCGCCGCCCAGGCCCGCGCCCGGCTTGGCTACATGGCGCAGAAATTCTCGCTCTACGGCGAGCTTACCGTGCGCCAGAACCTGGATTTCTTCGCCCGCGCCTATGGGTTGGACCGCACCGCCCGCGGCCCGGCCATTACGGATGCGCTGGCGCGCTTCGAGCTTGAGGCGGTGGCGGACGACCTCGCCTCTGCCCTGCCGCTGGGGCTGAAGCAGCGCCTCTCTCTGGCCGCGGCCCTGCTGCACAAGCCGGAGATATTGTTCCTCGACGAGCCGACTTCAGGGGTGGACCCGCTCAACCGCCGGGCCTTCTGGGCGCGCATCGGCGAGCTGGCGGCGCAGGGGGTAACCGTGCTCGTCACCAGCCATTTCATGGACGAGGCGGAGTATTGCGACCGTCTCGCCATCATCAATGCCGGGCGCGTGCTGGTGACCGACACTCCCGCCGCGCTGCGCGCCCGCGTGAGCACGCCTGAGCTGCCGGACCCGACGCTGGAGGATGCGTTCATCGCCCTGGTGGAAGGAGAGGCCGCATGACCCCGAGGCTGCAACGCCTGCGCGGGCTGGTGCGCAAGGAGATGCTGCAAATCCTGCGCGACCCCTCGGCGCTGATGATCGCCTTTCTGCTGCCGTTCATTCTGCTCATCATCAACGGCTTTGGCCTGTCGCTGGACGCGCATCACATGAAGATCGCCGCGGTGGTGCAGGCCGGGAGCGCGCAGACCAGCGGCGTGGAGCAGGCGCTGGACAATTCGCCTTACCTCTCGGTGTATTGGGCCTCCAGCGCCCAGGCCGCGCGGCAGGCGCTGGATGAGGGCGAGGTGCGCGGCATTCTCACTTTGCGCCAGGATTTCGCGCAAAAACTCGCCCGCCCGCAGCGCTGGCCCGCCGATGCCCAGCTCGCGGTCAACGCCACCGACCCCAACACCGCGCGGCTGCTGCAAGGCTACGTGACCGGCGCTTTCACCACCTGGCTACAGGGTGAGGCGGAGGAGCGCGCACTCTCCATGGGCGGCGGGCCGGTGCTGGAGACGCGCTATTGGTACAACCCGCAGCTCCGCTCCACCGATTTCATCGTGCCGGGCGTTATCGCGCTGGTCATGTCGATGACCGGCACGCTGCTCACCGCGCTTATCGTGGCGCGCGAGTGGGAGAGGGGGACGATGGAATCCATGCTCGCCTCGCCCGCCGGCATGGCGGAGCTTGTGGGGGCGAAGCTCGGCACGTATTTCGTGCTGGGCATGGGCTCCATGGCGCTCTCGGTGCTTATCACCGTGTTCGTGTTCGGCGTGCAGCTGCATGGCGGGGTGCTGGCGCTCACCTTCACCGCCGCCCTGTTCCTCATCTTCACTTTGGCGCAGGGGCTGTTCATCTCCACCCTCACGCGCAACCAGTTCGTGGCCGCACAGCTCGCCTTCATCACCACCATGATGCCAGCGATCATGCTCTCCGGCATGTTGTTCGACATCGCCTCCATGCCGCGCTGGTTGCAATGGGTCACCTACCTTATCCCCGCGCGCTATTTCGTCGCGGCGGTGCAGACGTTGTTTCTCGCCGGAAACATCTGGTCCGTGCTGCTTCCCAATCTGTTTGGCCTGGCCGTCGCCGCGTCGCTCACCGTCGCCGCCACGCTGGCCGTCACACATCGCCGCCTGGACTGACAAAGCCATGCTCGCCCGTACCATCGCCCTCATCCTCAAGGAACTCATCTCGCTCTGGGCCGATAAAAAGACCCGGTTCGTGATGCTGATCCCGCCGCTGATCCAGGTCATCGTCTTCGCCAATGCGGCGAATTATGATGTGTGGCATGTGCCGCTCTCGGTATGGAACGAGGATCTCGGCACGCAATCGGCCGAGTATATTCGCGGCTTCTCCTACTCCCCCGCCTTTGCCGCGGCGCCGGATGTGTTCAGCCCCGCCCAGGCGCGAGCCGTGCTGGAATCGAAAACCGCCGCCGCCGTGCTGCATATTCCACAAACCTTCTCGGCCGACATGCTGGCGGGCCGCATTTCGCATGTGCAGTTGCTCATCGATGCGCGGCGCTCCAACACGGCACTGCTCATAGGCAATTACGCCGCCGAGATTACCGCCGCTTATAGCCAGAGCCTGCATCCGGGCATTCCGCCGCCGGTGGATATCGAGCTGACCAATCTGCTCAACCCGGAGCTTGAAAGCCAATGGTTCATCCTGCCCGGACTGGTCGCCATTCTGGCGCTGATCATGGCGACACTGGTCGGCTCGCTCTCTCTGGCGCGGGAGAAGGAGCTGGGCACTTACGAGCAGATGCTGGTTACCCCCCTGCGCCCGGCCGAGATCATGCTGGGCAAGGCGGTGCCGTCGCTCATCGTGGGGCTGGTGGAGGGGAATATCGTGCTGCTGGCGGCGCTGATTTTGTTTCAGCTTCCGTTCAAGGGCAATTTGCTGGTGCTGGAGCTGTGCCTTGCCATCTTCAGCCTGGCGGGCGTGGGGGTGGGGTTGGCCATCTCGGCGTTCGCCCGCACGCAGCAGCAGGCGATCCTCGGCGTGTTCGTGTTCGTCGCCCCGGCGATCATGATCTCGGGCTACGCCACGCCGGTGGAGAACATGCCGATGGCCATGCAACTGCTCAGCCTGCTCGACCCGATCCGCTACATGCTGGTGATTTCACGCGGCATGTTTTTGGAGACGCTGCCCGCCAACGTGGTGTTCGCGCAATCCTGGCCGATGGCGCTGATCGCCGTGGTGACGCTGATTGGGGCGACGTTGATGGTGCGGCGGTCGATTTCCTGAGGGGGC
>DAIDJU010000159.1 GCA_027451225.1 Acidocella sp.
AAGCACGACCGCGCGCGCATCCAGGTTGGCAGCATCAGCCATTTCGGCCTGATGGAGATGTCCCGCCAGCGCCTGCGCCCCTCGCTCACCGAGGCCTCGCTGGTCACCTGCCCGCATTGCGGCGGCATGGGCCATGTGCGCAGCCCGGAGAGCGCCGCGCTGCACATCCTGCGCGCTATCGAGGACGAGGGCGCCAAGTTCCGCGCCGCCGAAATCGCCATCACCCTGCCGCCGGAAATCGCCTTCTACCTCTTTAACCACAAGCGCGAGCGCCTCTCGGTCATCGAGGAGCGTTACTCGATGCGCGTGATCTTCAACCCGGACAACACGCTCGCCGGCTCGAATTTCCGCCTCGACCGGCTGAAGCCCCAGACGGCCCAGCCCCCCACCCCGCCCCCCGTGCGCCCCGAGCGCCAGATCGCCGCCCCGGTGGAGGAGATCGCCGAGGAGGAAGAGACCGAAGCCGAGACCGAGACGGACGAGGCGAAGTCTGCCGAGAAGGGTGAAAACGGCGAGCGCAAGCGCCGCCGCCGCCGCCGCGGCAAGCGCCGCGAGGACCGTGGCGCCTCGGAAGAAGGCGCCGAGGATTCCGAGGCCCTGACAACGGAAGCCGAAGCCGAGCCGGAAGCCCCCCTCCCCGCCCCGGTGCCCGACGACCAGCCCACCGAGCTGGATCTGGTGCTGGAAGCCGCCCTTGGCGCACCGCAGGAAGAGCCTGAGGCTCCCGTCCTGGCGGCCGAGGAAGCCCCGGCCGAGGAAGACGCCGCGCCCAAGCGCCGCCGCAGCCGTGGCGGCCGCCGCCGCCGCACCCCCGAGGGCGAGGCTCCCGCCGAGGAAGCCGCTCCCACCCCGGTCTATGCCGATATCGCGGATATCTTCGAGGCGGCCGAACGCGCCGAGGAAGAAGCCCGCCGCGCCGCGCGCGAGGCCGCCGAGACCGCCCTGCCGCTGCTGGCCGAGGAGCCCGCGGTGGTGGAAACAGTGGACGCCGCGCCGAGCCCCATGGCCGATGAAGCGCAGCAGACAGCGGAACCGGTGGTCGAAACTCCCGAGCCCGTTGCGGCCGAAGCCGCCCCGGAACCGGCGGTGAAGCCGATCATCGTGGGCAGCGAAGCCGCCCCCGCGACGAAGAAAACCGGCTGGTGGCGCCGCTAACCTTACCCTTTGTAACAGGATTGGCGGCAGCAATGCCGCCAATTCACTTGAAAACCAGACGAAACGGAAGAAGTATCACTTCAAGGCCGCAAGGCCCATTCAAGGAGCGACTTCTTCCATGGCATTGAACCCGAATAATTCCTACCGCACGGCGCAAAGCGGCTTTTCCGCCTATGGCAGCGCTGCGCTGGATGCCGGACTGCGCGCCTATATGCTGCGCGTGTATAACTGGATGGCCTCCGGCCTCGTGCTGACCGGCCTCGTCGCCTACGGCATCTTCGCCATCCCCGCGCTGCACGCGCTGTTCTACACCACGGCGCAAAACGCCCAGGGCTTTACGGTCGAAGTCCCCACCATCCTGTCCTGGATCGCCGTCTTCGCCCCGCTCGCCTTTGTCCTGGTGCTGAGCTTTGGGGTGAACAAGCTTTCCACCCAGGCGGCGCAGGCGCTCTTCTGGGTGTTCTGCGGCACCATGGGGGCGAGCCTCAACACCATCTTCATGGTCTATACCTCCACCTCCATCGCCGAGGTGTTCTTCATCACCGCCGGCACCTTCGCCGCCATGAGCCTGTACGGCTACACCACCGGCAAGGATCTCACGAGCTGGGGCAGCTTCTTCATGATGGGCCTGTTCGGCATCATCATCGCCTCCATCGTGAACATCTTCCTGCACTCGGCGGCGATGGCGTTCGTCATCTCGGTCATCGGCGTGCTCGTGTTCGTCGGCCTCATCGCCTACGACACCCAGCGCATCAAGGCCGACTACATCCAGTTCGGCGGCGCTTATGGCGTGGATATGGCCAATAAGCGCAGCGTGTACGATGCGTTGCAGCTCTACCTGAACTTCATCAACCTGTTCCTGTTCCTGCTGCAACTCTTCGGCCAGCAGCGGAACAACCGCTAACCCTTAACGCCCAGACCGGCGCGGAGAACGAGACCATGACCACATCCCTCGTGCTGACCTTCATCGGTCCCGACCGCCCCGGCCTGGTCAACACCATTTCCGAGACCATCGCGGCGGGTGGCGGCAGTTGGCTGGAAAGCCGGCTGGCGCAGCTCGCCGGGCAGTTCGCGGGCGTCGTGCTGGTGCGCGTGCCCGCCAACGCCGCCGCCAGCCTCTCCGCGGCGCTGGCGGAACTGCGGGCCGACGGCCTCAGCGTCACCATCACCGAAGGCGCCGAAACCGCCCCGCCCCAGGATTACGAAGCGTTGACGCTGGAAGTGCTGGGCCATGACCGCCCCGGCATCGTGCGCGATGTCACCCAGACCCTGCGCAAGCTGGGCGTGAATATCGAGGAGTTGAGCAGCTCGATCGCGAGCGCCCCCTTCACCGGCGAGGACATGTTCCGCGCCGTCATCCGCGTGAGCGTCCCCGCCCATATCCCGGTGGAGGACATCCGCCTCAGCCTGGAGCGGCTGGCGGATGAAATCATGGTGGATTTGAAGGGCACGGCGGAAACGGCAGCCCAGTCTCAGGCAGGCTTCTAAACCTCTGAAATAAGCCCCACCACTTGGCTTTGTCGGGCAGTCCACTCAGCCGTATCAGGACAAAGCCAGCCGATCGCTTCGATGAGCTCTGCATGCACAGCAGCCAAATCACGGTCGAAAATAGGCTCGTGATGTGCAACGCGGTTTCTGAACCGCCTCAAAACATTCAAGCGGCTATGCACGCGATCTCGTTTCATGTTTTTGCCGTTTTCTTGGAACGCCTTGGTCAACGCGGCGCGCCAAACAGTCGCATCATAGCGCCGCCCTAATATCGATACCCAGAAGCCAAAACTCAGTTCGGCGACTACAGCACCGGGTTTTACGGAGGCCTTCGCTTTGCCAATCTCATGGACCACATTGCTTATGAGAATGACCGCCTCTCTATTGAACCCCGGCTGACCATTTACATACCAATCCACTCCATATTTTCGGGTCAGTTCGTCGTGCATCTTGTTACGCAAACAAACTTCCAAGCATTGAAGCGGGATATAGAACGCACTCGCTATCCGCATGTTTCTTTCGTACAGAAACAACGCTTGATCGAAGTCGCCTCCCGCATGGCTAAGATATTTTTCAAGCCGCTCGGTCGACAGACTGCTCTCCAAGGCTTGTTTCACCTCGCAGCTTTGCGAAACTTGACTTGCCATTTAGGGCATCGTGTCCTATTTTTCTCTCGTAAACCTTGGGTCGGCCTCTGCCATTCAGTATGCTCCCATGGTCAGTAATCGGAGAGAGCGTCGGGAATCACTTCCGGCGCTCTTTTCTTTTCAAAGACCTAACGCCCCAGCGCGGCCATGAACTCCGTCCACTCGCGCTTGGACAGGCCCGAGGCCTCCTGCGTCACCGCCTCGCCGGCCAGCATCCGCTTCACCAGCTCCAGCATCTTGGCCGAGAAGGTCACCGCCCCCAGGCGGTAATCGCGGAACGCCGCGAAGGAGAGCGGCACCCAGGCCTCCACAACCTTCAGCATCGCCTCGGCGTAGACGCGGATCTCATACTGCGCGTGGCTATCCGCGCGCAGGCGCAGGAAGTGGAAGAGATTGTGCAAATCCGTCTTCCAGTACCATTGCGTGTAGGTGTTCAGCGTCAGGTTCATGCGCGCCAACTCGCGGGCCAGGGCCACGTCGTCGCCCAGCATTTCCTCGTAATGGCCATAGGTGGTTTCCGCGTCCTCGCGCAGCAGGTTCAGCACGCGCTCGGCGGTGGCCGGGTCCAGAATTTCGCCACGCCCCTGGTTGTTCACCACGGACTGCTTGGCCAAACTCTCCGGCGTGGGCAGGTAGTAATCCTTGTCCAGCACCGAGTAGCGGGCCGAATACTCATTCACATTGGCGGTGCGGTGGCGAATCCACTGCCGCGCCACGAAGATCGGCAGCTTCACGTGGAATTTGATCTCGCACATCTCGAACGGGGTCGAGTGGTAATGGCGCATCAGATAGCGGATCAGCCCGGCATCCTCCAGCGCCTTGCGCGTGCCACGGCCATAGGAGACGCGGGCCGCCTGCACCACGGCGGCATCGTCGCCCATATAGTCCACCACGCGGATGAACCCGTGGTCCAGCACGGGGAGGGCGGTGAACAGCATCTCCTCCAGCGCCGGCACTGTGGGGCGCAGCGTGCTGTGGGTGTTCGCGCGGGCGGCGGCGATCTCGGCGGTTTGCTCAGCTGTCAGGGTCATGACTGTTCAATAACACCGCCAGCCCCCTTTCGCAGCCCCCCTCTCCGTCCTATATTGGGGGCGTCAGCTTGCTGACTATGGTGATAAACGGTGCGTGGAATAAGCGTTATGGACCCGGGGGCAGTACCCGGCGCCTCCACCATTCATGGGGGCGAAACAGACTCGACATGCGTGGTAAAGACCCACCTTTTGCCCGGCATTGTACCGCCGTCATCGGGCTAATTTTTAAATGCGAACGATAACAACGTTGCATTCGCCGTCGCTGCCTAAAAACAGCTAAGCGCGGTTCGGGGGGTACCGGGCAACAGAAACCCCCCACTCATTATCTCCTTGCGCCGGCCCGAATCTGCCCGATAGGCTCCCCGCGCCAACAAACCGCAAAGGGGAACCCAAATGCCATCCACCGCCATTCACGTCTTCGCCACGCTCACCGCCGCCCCCGGCAAGGCCGACGCCCTGCGCGCCGCCCTTACTGCTCTGGTCGCGCCCAGCCGCGCCGAGCCCGGCACCATCACCTACACGCTGCACGAGGCGCTGAAAGCCCCCGGCACGTTCTATGTCTATGAAACCTATAAAGATCAGGCTGCGGCGGAGGCGCACATGTCGTCCCCGCATCTGCAAAAGGCCCTGGCCGAGGCCGGGCCGCTGCTGGGCGCGGCCCCCTCGATCGTCTCCACCAAGCAAATCGCCTGAAAGGCAAAAAAAAGGCGGTGCTAAAGAGCACCGCCAAGTTTAGGGAGGAAACGTCCAAGAAAAAATAGGAGAGGTAACTCATCCTATGTCCCATTATATACTTTAGGCTCGCTCACCTGAGGCAGAGGGGGACGTGCAGTGCAGCAATGCCATTTTGCGGGCGTCGTGTAGTTTTATACACAAGCCATTCCGCCCCCGCGCCAGCTCATGCACGATGCTTCAGGGCACCAGCACAATCACGGCGGCCTGGGCCGCGATGCCTTCGCCCCGCCCGGTAAAGCCAAGCTTCTCCGTGGTGGTGGCCTTCACCGAGATCTGCCCGATATCCACGCCCAGCAGCTCCGCGAGGCGCGCGCGCATGGCGGGGGCGTGCGGAGTGATCTTGGGCCGCTCGCAGATGATGGTGACATCGGCATTGGCCAGCTTGCCGCCGCGTGCCGCGATGCGCTCGGCCGCATGGCGCAGGAAGCGGGCGGAATCCGCGTCCTTCCAGTTCTCCTCGGAGGGCGGGAAATGCCGGCCGATATCGCCTTCCGCCAGCGCGCCGTAAATCGCGTCGCACAGCGCGTGGATGCCGACATCGGCATCCGAGTGCCCGGCCAGGCCCTTCTCATGCGGCACTTCGATACCGCAAATGATCATCTTGCGGCCCTCCGCCATGGCGTGAACGTCGAAACCGGTGCCGATGCGGGGAATCATGCTGTATTGCTCCATGTTTTACCGGGCCGAGATGTACGGTCTGGCGCCGAACCGTCAACCTTTGTGCGACGTGGTCATTGCAAGTGGCAGCGCCGGGCGGTAATTTGCACAAATCATGAGCATTTCCACGCAACCCCTGATCAAGCAGGTCACGCTCGGCGCCGGGCCCCGGCAGGTCACGCTGCAGCACCCGGTCATCCTGGCGCCGCTTTCCGGCGTTACGGACCTGCCCTTCCGCGCCCTGGTGAAAGAGATGGGCGCCGGGCTGGTGGTCTCGGAAATGATAGCCTCCTGGGCCATGGTTCGGGAAAACCGCAATACATTGCGCATGGCCGAGGTTGTGGCTGGCGGCGGCCCGTCCTCGGTGCAGTTGGCGGGGTGCGAGCCGGAGGCGATGGCCGAGGCGGCGAAAATCGCCGTCGGGCTGGGCGCGGATCTCGTGGACATCAATTTCGGCTGCCCGGTGAAAAAAGTGGCGATCGGCCAGCAGGCCGGCTCCGCCCTGATGCGAGACGAGGTTCTCGCCGGGCGCATCCTGGAAGCCACCGCCCGCGCCGTGGACGTGCCGGTGACCCTGAAAATGCGCATGGGCTGGGACCATAACAGCCTCAACGCCCCCACCTTGGCCCGCATCGCGCAAGAATCGGGCATCACCCTCATCACCGTGCATGGCCGCACCCGCCAGCAATTCTACGAGGGCGTGGCGAACTGGGATTTCGTGCGCGGCGTGAAGGAGGCGGTGAAGCTGCCCGTCATCGTGAATGGCGACATCACCACCGAGGCCAAGGCCGAGGAGGCGCTGCGCCGCTCCGGGGCGGATGGCGTGATGATCGGCCGCGGCGCCTATGGCCGCCCCTGGTTCCTGCAACAGGTCATCGACTATCTCACCACCGGCCAGCTCACCGCCCCGCCCGACCTCGCCGCGCAAAAGCAGATCCTGCTGCGCCATTACCGCGCCATCCGCGCGCATTTCGGCGAGAAGGGCGGCGTGCGCCTCGCACGCAAGCATGTCGCCTGGTACAGCCACGGGCTGCGCGGCTCCGCCGCCTTCCGCGCCGCCATGAACCGGCTGGATAACGGCCCCGCCGTGGAAGCGCTGATCGACGAGTTCTACGACCCGCTGATCGAGCAAGGCTTCGTCCGCCAGGATGAAACCGCCCCCTCCAGCGAGGAAACCGCCGCCTACGCCCAGGCCTGCGCGGCATGAGCGGCCTGCGCAAGGCTTTCGGCCTCGGCAAGCGCGGCGCGCAGCCCCGCCCGCCGCTGGATCCCACGCAGATCCTGGAAACCCTGCCCATCGCCGTGGCGGTGCTGGACGAGAACGACATGTTCGCCGCCCTGAACTACGCGGCGGAGGAGTTCTTCGGCGCGTCCAAGGCGCTGCTGCTGCACACCCCCCTGGCCGACATCCTGCCCGTGGATCACCCCGTCTTCCTGATGCTGGAGCGCACGCGCGGGGCCGGGGTGAGCATCGCCGAGCATAACCTGACCATCGAGGGCCCGCGCCTCACCCGGCGCGGCTGCTCGGTCCACGCCGCCCCGATGCTCGAAAAACCCGGCTACGTGGCCCTCACCCTGCAAGACGAATCCGCCGCCCTGGCGCTGGACCAGCAGATGTCCGCCCGCAACGCGGCCCGCTCCATCACCGGCATGGCGGCGATCCTGGCGCATGAGGTGAAGAACCCGCTTTCCGGCATCCGTGGCGCAGCACAGCTTTTGGAAATGAGCGCCCCGCCCTCGGACCGCGAACTGGCCGTGCTGATCCGCGACGAGGCCGACCGCATCCGCGCCATGGTGGAGCGCATGGAAACCTTCGGCGAGAAGAAGCTGGAGCGCCAGGGCGTGAACATCCACCGCGTGCTGGAGCATGTGCGCAAGCTGGCGGGCAGCGGCTTCGCCACGCGCATCAAGTTCATCGAGAGCTACGACCCCTCTCTACCGCATGTGCTGGGCAACCGCGACCAGCTGATCCAGGTCCTGCTCAACCTCATCAAGAACGCCGCCGAGGCCATTGCCGGGGCCGACCGGCAGGATGGCGAGATCCATCTCACCACCGGCTTCCAGCATGGCGTGCGCCTCTCGGCCTCGGCCGGGCGCTCGCGCCCCAACCTGCCCATCTTCGTCTCCGTGCGCGATAACGGCCCCGGCATCCCCGAGGATATCCGCCGCCATCTGTTCGAGCCCTTCGTCTCCACCAAGGCGGCGGGGTCGGGCCTGGGCCTGGCGCTCGTCGCCAAGATCGTCGCCGACCATGGCGGGCTGATCGACGTGGACAGCCGCCCGGGCCGCACGGAATTCCGCATTCATCTGCCGGTGTACGAAGACCCGAACGAAAGCACCTGACCCATATCATGACCACCCTGCCCACCATCCTCGTCGCCGATGACGACCGTTCCATCCGCACCGTGCTCACCCAGGCTCTGGGCCGTGCGGGCTATCAGGTGCGCGCCACCTCCTCCGCCGCCACGCTCTGGCGCTGGGTGGAGGATGGCGAAGGCGATGTCATCATCACCGACGTCATCATGCCCGACGAGAACGGGCTGGACCTGATCCCCCGCATCCGCCGCATCCGCCCGGAGCTGCCGGTGATCGTGATGAGCGCGCAGAGCACGCTCACCACCGCCGTGCAGGCCACCCAGCGCGGCGCGTTCGAATATCTGCCCAAGCCGTTCGACCTCGCCGACCTGCTCGCCGTGGTGGACCGCGCGCTCAAGCAGCCCGTCTCGCTCTCGGCCCAGGCCAAGGCGGCGGCACCGGCCGAGGAGGAGACGCTGCCGCTGATCGGCCGCTCCCCCGCGATGCAGGAAATCTACCGCATCATCGCCCGGCTCACGACCACCGATCTCACCGTGATGATCAACGGCGAATCCGGCGCCGGCAAGGAGCTGGTGGCCCGCGCGCTGCACGATTACGGCCGCCGCCGCAGCGGGCCGTTCGTGGCCATCAACATGGCCGCCATCCCGCGCGAGCTGATCGAGTCCGAACTGTTCGGGCATGAGCGCGGGGCCTTCACCGGGGCCACCAACCGGCATGTCGGGCGCTTCGAGCAGGCATCCGGCGGCACGCTGTTCCTGGATGAAATCGGCGACATGCCGCCCGAGGCCCAGACCCGCCTGCTGCGCGTGCTGCAAGAGGGCGAATACACCACCGTGGGCGGCCGCCAGCCGATCCGCGCCAATGCGCGCATCATCGCCGCCACCCACCGCGACCTGCGTGCGCTGATCCGCTCCGGCCAGTTCCGCGAGGATCTGTTCTACCGCCTCAACGTCGTGCCCATCCGCCTGCCGCCCTTGCGCGAACGGCCGGACGACATCCCCGTCCTGGCCCAGCACTTCCTCAACAAGGCCCAGGCCGAGGGGCTGCCCGCCAAGAGCATCGACCCCGCCGCCATGGCCATGCTCTCGGCCTATCGCTGGCCGGGCAATGTGCGCGAGCTGGAGAATCTGATCCGCCGCCTCGCCGCCCTGGTGCCGCAGCCGGTGATCACCGAGGAGATCGTGGCCCAGGAGCTGGCCGATTACAGCGTGGCCGAGGAGCCCGCCGCCATCGCCACCGCCTCGGGGGACGACACGGACAACATGACCACCGTGGTCGAGCGCCATATCGCCCGGCTGCTGGCGTCCATCCGCGAATCCGGCGAGGAGGGCGTGCTGTATGAGCGCGCTCTGGCCGAGCTGGAGCGCCCGCTCATCCGCATGACTTTGGCCGAAACCCGCGGCAACCAGATCCGCGCCGCCGCCCTGCTCGGGCTGAACCGCAATACGTTGCGCAAAAAAATCCGCGAGCACGGCATCGGCGTGCAGCGCCGGGTGGGGTGAGCCGCCTTGGCCAAGGCTGAGCCGCAGATTCAGGACGAAGGCAACACCCCTGGCCGCTCCGGCTGGGCCTATGTGGTCGACCTGATGCTCGGCCGTGTGGCCACTTTGCTTGTCGCCTCCACGGCGCTGCTGCTGGGGCTGGCCTCGTTCGGCATTCTGGCCGGGCGGGTGAAGCTCTCGGTGCATTCGGGCGTGGCGGTGGGCATGATCATCGCCGATTTCGCCGCCCTGCTGATGCTTATCCTGGTGCTGGCCGGGCGCGTCACGCGCATCCTGCTGGAACACCGGCGCGGGGCGGCGGGGGCGCGGCTGCATGTGCGCCTCGCCTTTCTGTTCGGCGGCGTGGCGGCGGTGCCCACCATCGTGGTGGCGGCCTTCGCCATCGTGTTCTTCAATTTCGGCATCCAGGCCTGGTTCAACCAGCGTGTGCAAACGGCGCTGGACGAAAGCAACCAGGTCGCCCAGGGCTACCTTGAGGAACACAACAACGACATCCGGCTCGACGCCCTGGCCATGGCTAACGACCTCTCCCAGGGCGGCTCGGTATTCTTCGGAAATCCCAACGAGTTCGTCTCCTATCTCGTCTCCCAGGCCGCGGTGCGCGGGCTGACCCAGGCGGTGATCTTCGAGCCGCTGAACGGCGAGATCGTGGCCTCCGCCGGGCTGTTCGCGGGCATGGCGGCCACGGTGCCGGATGCAAGAACCATCGCGCAGGCCGCCACCGGGCAGGTGCCGGTGGTCAGCCCGCCGGGCAGCACGGTGGAGCAGGCGGTCATCAAGCTCGACATAACGCCGCCGATGATGCTGATGGTCGAGAAGCCGGTGGACCCGGCGATCCTCAGCCATGTGAGCAAAACCCAGGAAGCCGTGGCGGAATACCAGCGCCTGGCCAAAAACCGCGCCAGCCTGGAGATCTCCTTCGCGCTCATCATCGCGGTGCTGGCGCTGCTGGTGCTCTCGGCGCTCATCGGCTTTGGCCTCGTCATCGCCAACCAGATCGCCAAGCCCATCGGCCATCTCATCCGCGCCGCCGAAAAGGTGCGCGAGGGCGAGCTGACCATCCGCGTGCCCGAGACCGCCACCGGCGACGAGGTGGCCGGGCTTTCGCGCGCCTTCAACCGCATGACCGCGCAGCTCGCCGCCCAGCGCAGCGAGCTGCTGGACGTGAACAACCAGCTCGACGAGCGCCGCCGCTTCACCGCCACGGTGCTGGACGGCGTTTCGGCGGGCGTGATCGGGCTGGACAAGAAAGGCCGCGTGGAACTGCCCAACCGCGCCGCCTCCGAATTGCTCCGCCTCGACCTCGTGCCCCAGATTGGCCGGAATCTGGCCGAGGTGGCGCCCGAATTCGCCCCCCTCATCGCCGCGGTGATGGCCCAGCCCGAACGCCCCGCCACGGCGCAGATCGAGCATGGCCTCACCATGCAGAAGCGCGTGCTGCTGGTGCGCATCGGCGCGGAGATGAATTCAGGGGTGCCGGATGGGTTTATCGTGACCTTTGACGACGTGACGGAACTGATGGCGGCGCAGCGCAAGGCGGCCTGGGCGGATGTCGCCCGGCGCATCGCGCATGAGATCAAGAACCCCCTCACCCCCATCCAGCTCTCCGCCGAGCGGCTCAAGCGCCGCTTCGCCAAGGAGATCACCTCCGACCCCGAGAGCTTCACCCAATGCGCCGAGACCATCGTGCGCCATGTCGGAGATATCGGGCGCATGGTGGATGAATTTTCATCCTTCGCCCGCATGCCCGCCCCGGTGATGCACCCGGAATCCCTGGAGCGCATCGCCCGCGAGGCCATGGTGCTGCAACGCGTCGCGCATCCGCAAATCGAATGGGAGGTGATCATCGACGCCCCCCTGCGCGCCGTGTGCGACCGCCGTTTGCTCGGCCAGGCGCTGACCAATCTGCTGCAAAACGCGGCGGATGCGGTGGGCATGCGCGCAGGCGCGAAACATGTTTCCCTGCGGCTCGCGGCCCAGGGCGGCATGGCGGTGTTCAGCGTGACCGATGACGGCGTCGGCCTGCCGGAAACCGACCGCGACCGGCTGGCTGAACCTTATGTAACCCATAAACCCAAGGGCACCGGGCTTGGCCTTGCCATTGTCGCCAAGATCATGGAGGACCATGGGGGGCGGCTGGAACTGAAGCCGGCCCCTGGCGGGGTTGGAGCAGAAGTGTCATTGACCCTGCCGAAGCTGGCCGAAACTGTGGCGAAGGATGATGTGAGGGAGTTGCCAGCGGAATGACCGAAATACTGATCGTGGATGACGAGCCGGATATCCGCATGCTGGTCGAAGCGATTCTGCGCGACGAGGGCTATGAAGCCCGCAGCGCCGGGAATTCCGACGACGCCCTGGCCGCCTACCGCGCGCGCCGGCCAAATCTGGTGATCCTGGACGTCTGGCTGCAAGGCTCGAAGCTGGATGGCATCGGCATCCTCGAGGCGCTGCACCAGGAGGAGCCGCGCGTGCCGGTGGTGATGATCTCGGGCCACGGGACCATCGAGACCGCCGTCGCGGCGATCCAGCGCGGGGCTTATGATTTCATCGAGAAACCCTTTAACTCCGACCGGCTGCTGCTGGTGGTCAAACGCGCGCTGGAAGCGGCGAAGCTGACCCAGGAGAACGAGGAGCTGAAGCGCCTGCGCTTCGGCGGCGAGACTAACCTGATCGGCGAAGGCAACGGCATCGCGGGCTTGCGCGCCGCCATCGAAAAAGTGGCCCCCACCGGCTCACGCGTGCTTATTTCCGGCCCGCCGGGTGCGGGCAAGGAAACCGTGGCGCGGATGATCCACACCAAGTCCCGCCGCGCGGAGGGGCCGTTCGTGGCGCTGAACTGCGCCATCCTCGCGCCCGAGCGCTTCGAGAGCGAGTTGTTCGGCGTGGAGCCGGGCGCTGAAGGCCCCGGCACGCCGCGCAAGCTCGGGGTGCTGGAGCGCGCCCATGGCGGCACGCTGCTGCTGGACGAAGTCTCCGAACTGCCGCTGGAAACCCAGGGCAAGATCGCCCGCGTGTTGCAGGACCAGAGCTTCGAGCGTGTGGGCGGCGCCGCGCGGGTGAAGGTGGATATCCGCGTGCTGGCGACCAGCGCCCGGGATCTGCAGGCCGAGATCACCTCCGGCCGGTTCCGCGAGGATCTGTTCTACCGCCTGGCCGTGGTGCCGCTGCGCGTGCCCGCCTTGCGCGAGCGGCGCGAGGACATCCCCACCTTGGCCGAAACCTTCCTGCGCCATGCGGCGGAAGTCTCCGGCCTGCCGCCGCGCTCTTTGGCGTCGGACGCCGTGGCCGCCCTGCAAGCCCATGACTGGCCGGGCAATGTACGCCAGCTGCGCAACATCATGGACTGGCTGATGATCATGCGCTCGAACGAGCCGGGCGAGATGTTCCATGCCGAGCATCTGCCGACGGAGCTGTCCTCCCACGCGCCGCAGGCCCTGGCCATCGACCCGGCGGCGGACGTGCTCTCCTTGCCCCTGCGCGAGGCGCGGGACGTGTTCGAGACCCAGTACCTCCAGGCGCAGCTCCTGCGTTTTGGCGGCAATATCTCGCGCACGGCCAATTTCGTCGGCATGGAGCGCAGCGCCCTGCACCGCAAGCTCAAGCAGCTTGGCATCGGCGCGGAGGACAAGCTCGGGGTGTGAGCGGCCCTAATGCCGCCTTGCCTAAAATTTGCTTGCAAAGAAAACTTCTTGCACTAAAAGAAAGACAACTAACGCCGGAGCCGTAACGTGCCGGTGATGTTCAGGGTTTGCTTTGCCGGTCCTCGGTGGTTTTTCGCCAGCCACGGGGATGTTTTATGTCTGAGCTACGCAAGGATAGTCTGTCGTTCATAGAGGCGCTTGGCCAGTCGGTGGCCAATGTCTCGCCCACGCTTACACCAGCGCTGTCGGTGGCGGTCGTTGCCAGCACGGCGGGCAACGCCTCGTGGGTCGTGTTCATGCTGTGCACGGTGGCGCTGTTCATCGTGGCGCTCAACATCTCCAAGCTGGCCGGGCGCATCCCCGCGGCGGGATCGTTCTTCATCTATGTCTCGCGCAGCCTGGGGCCGGTGTGGGGCGTGCTTTCCGGCTGGGCGATGCTGGCGGCCTACCTCTTCACCGCCATGGCGCTCACCATCGCCACCTCCATCTTCGTCAAGACCTTCTTCTCCTCGCTCGGCATTACCCTCGCCATCCCCAACCTGCTGATGTACCTCATCATCTCGGTGCTGGTCTGGGTGTTCGCCACGCGTGACGTGCGCATTTCCTCGCGCATCGGCCTGACGCTCGAAGGCATCTCGATGACCATCATCCTGGGCGTGATCGTCGTTACCCTGGCGCATGCGCATTTCGCCCCGGACACCACGCAGATCACCCTGAAGGGGGCCAGCTTCGGCGGCATCACCCAGGCCATCGTGTTCGGCATCTTCTCCTTCGTCGGCTTCGAGAGCGCGGCCTCTCTCGGCAAGGAAACCAAGAACCCGGGGGTCACCATTCCCAAGGCGATCATCTGGACGGCGATCTCCTCCGGCACTTTCTTCATCATCTGCGCCTACGCCATCACCCAGGGCTTTGGCGACAATGCCACGGCACTCGGCAACTCCTCCGCCCCCATTGGCGACCTCGCCAGCAAGTTCGGCAAGTGGGTGACCGCCGCGGTGTATTTCGGCGCCACCGTCTCCTCCTTCGCCTGCGCACTGGCCTCCATCAACGCGTTCGGGCGCATGCTGTTCTCGCTCGGGCGCTACCAGTTCGTGCACAACTCCATGGGCCTGGTACACAAGACGCACAAAACCCCGCTGCTGGCGCTCACCGTGGGCGTGGTGCTGAACTTCGTGGTCTGCGCCGCCTTCTCCGGCCAGACCGAGACCAACACCTATGGCTGGTACGGCACGCTGGCCTCTTACGGCTTCATCATCGTGTACCTGCTCTGCTCCATCGCGGCGCCTGTGTTCCTCAAGCGCACCGGCGAGCTGAAGGCGGGGGATCTGGTGGTGGCCGGGCTGGGCGTGGTGTTCATGCTCTTCGCCCTGGGCGGCAGCGTGTATCCGGTGCCGGCCGCGCCGTATAACTACTTCCCCTACGCCTTCGCCGCCTATCTGCTGATCGGCTTCGGCTGGTTCACCTTCGTGAAGGCCCGCTCCCCGCAGGTGCTGGACGGCATCGAGCACGACCTGGAAGTGGCGGCCACGCTGATCGAGGCGTAATCTCCGCGACTTTCCCCTTTGGGACGGCGCCGGGCAACCGGCGCCGTTCTTTATGTCTGAGAGACTTGGGCGGGAATGGAGAGCACGGCGCGCAGGCCGGGGTGGTTATCCTCCAGCGCCAGCGTGCCGTTATGCAGCTGCGCCACGGCGGCCACCAAGGCCAGGCCCAGCCCCGAGCCCTCGGTATGGCGGGCGGTTTCGGCGCGGAAGAAGCGCTCAGTGGCGCGGATGCGGTCGGCCTCGGCAATGCCCTGCCCGCGATCTGCCACCACGATCTCCACCATCGCGCCGTTGAGCACGGCGGAGAGGCTGATCACCTCCCCCGGCGGGGAGAATTTCAGCGCATTGTCGAGCAGATTGGCCACGGCCTGCTGCACCAGCTCGCGGTCGCCGAACACCGGCAGCGGGGCGATGATCCCGGCTTCCAGCCGCAGGCCGCGCTCCTCGGCCACGGCATGGTAGAGCTCATCCATATCCCGCAGCATGGGCGAGAGGTCCACGGTGAGGAACGCCGCGCGCCGCGCGCCGGCCTCGATCTCGGCAATGCGCAACAGCGCCTCGAACACGCGCACGATGCCGTCCAGGTCCTGCGTCGCGCGCTCTATGGCGTGCTGCATCGCCTCGGGCGAGTTGGCATGGGCGGCGGCGTCCTCCAGCCGCGCGCGCGCGCGGGTAATGGGCGTGCGCAGGTCATGCGCGATGGCGTTGGAGACCTGCCGTACCCCGTCCATAAGCCGGGTGATGCGGTCCAGCATGTGGTTGATCAGCCCGGCCAGCTCATCGAACTCGTCGCCCTTGCCCGAGCGCGGCACACGGCGCGAGAGATCCCCCTGGGCGATGGCGCGGGTGGTGGCGGAGATGTCGCGGATCACCCTGCGGAACAAGGCGCGGATGAGCAATATGCTGAGCAGCCCGAGCACCAGAATCAGGCTGGCCGCGCCGATCATGGCGTCGCGCAGCGTGTCGTGCAGCCCGATCAGGGCGCGCACATCGCGCCCCACCAGCAGCTTCTCGCCGGTGGGCAATCGCAGGGCGCGCAGCAGCGCCATCGAGTCCTCGCCCCCCCGGCGCACGGGCAGCTGGTACCAGCTATCCATCTGCGTCAGCCCGGCTGGCCATTGGTCGAGATTCCCCGCCAGCCGGTTGCCGTTGGCGTCCACGAGCAGATAGATCGCATCCGCGTTCTGGCTGTTGGCCAGACGGTCCTGCAACGCCGCCACCACCGAGGCCCCGCCGCCGATCTGGTCATGCTCGGTCAGAAGGGCGATGTCGTCGTGGATGGCGTTCTGCACCTGCCGTTGCAGCAAATCCGCCGTGGAGTGCCACAGCGAAAACGCCAGCACGAACGCCGCCAGGGCGAAGACAACGCCATAGCTCAGGGCAAAGCGTATGCCCGCCGAGCGGATCAGCGGCTGCGAGAGTTGCGCCTGCCCGTTCTCCGTCCGGGGCGTTTCCAGTGTCCGCCTGGCATCCATTCGTAAACTCTGGCGCGGATCCATGCGGCGTTCAATGCCCTGGCGTTACGTTTCCTCCGCGCGCAGCATATAGCCGGCGTTACGCACCGTGTGCAGCAGCGGCTGGTCGAAGGGCTTGTCGATCTTCTGCCGCAGGCGGGAGATATGCACGTCGATCACGTTGGTCTGCGGATCGAAATGGTAGTCCCACACGCCTTCCAGCAGCATGGTGCGGGTGACCACCTGCCCGGCATGGCGCATCAGATATTCCAGCAGGCGGAACTCGCGCGGCTGCAGGTCGATCTTCTGCGTGCCCCGGCGCACGCTGCGCGAGAGCAGGTCCATCTCCAGATCGCTGACGGCAAGCCGTGTCGCCGGGCCGTCGGCCTTGCCGCGCCGGGCCATGGCCTCCACGCGGGCCAGCAGCTCGGCGAAGGCGAAGGGCTTGGTCAGGTAGTCGTCGCCGCCCGCCTTCAGCCCGCGCACGCGGTCATCCACCTGGGTGAGCGCCGAGAGAAACACCACCGGGGTGGCGTTGTCCTGCGCGCGCAGGGTTTCCAGCAGGCGCAGCCCGTCTATGCCGCCAGGCAGCATGCGGTCCAGAATGATGGCGTCGAAATTCTCCGACGCGGCGAGGAACAGCCCGTCGCGCCCGTTATCGGCGTATTCGACGGCATGCCCCGCCTCGCGCAGCCCCTTCACCACGAAGCCGGCAACGTCCTTATCGTCTTCAACGACGAGTATGCGCATGTCTATTTATTCCCCAAGCTGGGCCGGACGGCGGCCAACCACCGCCTGCAAATGGGATACGTGACCATTATTGTTAACTCCGAGCGCTACCTTACCGCCCGGCGGCATGGAGGCAATGGCGCGCGTCAAGGCCGATGAATCCGAGATGAATTCGTTGTTAACTGAAACCACGATCTCCCCCGGCTCCAACCCCGCGGTATCAGCTGGGCCACCGGGCTCCATGGCGGTGATAAGCGCCCCCGCCGCGCCATTGGGGGCATCGGCCACCGAAATGCCCAGCCAGCCGCGCACCACCTGCCCATGGGCGATGAGCGTGGCCACGATAGGCGCCGCCGTATTGCTGGGAATGGCGAAGGCCACCCCGACAGACCCACCGGAAGGCGAAACAATCGCGGAGTTTATGCCGATCACTTCACCCGCCATATCAAAAGCCGGACCGCCGGAATTGCCGGGATTGATCGGTGCGTCCAGTTGTAAAAAATGGGTGAACGGACCGTCACCTACATCCCGCCCCTCGGCCGAGATGATGCCAAGCGTGAAGGAATTGCCCAGCGCGAAGGGATTGCCCGCGGCCAAAACCCAGTCTCCCACCCGCACCTTGCTGGAATCCCCCCAATGGGCGGGATGCAACGGAGAAGATGAAGAGATTTTAATGACAGCGATGTCCGTCAGGTCATCCGCGCCAACCAGCCGGGCGGCGTAATGCGTGCCGTTATCGAGGGTAACGGTGATCCGCGCCGCCCCGGCGATGACATGGTCGTTGGTGACGATCATCCCGTCCGGGCTGATGATGAAGCCCGAGCCAGCGGCCTCGGAAAGCTGGGGCTGGTGCGCCCCGCCGGAGCTGGACGGGGTTTTGGCCGTCTGCCCCGCGGCTTCCGTGACCGCGATGCCCACCACGCCCGGCGCCACCGCCGCCACCAGCGGGGCCAGCGAATCCGGCGTGCCGGAAAAGATCGAGGCCATCGCGGGGGCGGGGATGCTCCCCGCCAAGACCACCAGACCGCCGCCAAGCCTCAGCCATTGTCGCATGCAAGACCACCCGCCATCAGATAAGCCGATGATAGCGGAATGACGGCAAAATGCTTATACTGTTTGCACACGCCACTCTTGCCGCAGGAGGCTGGACCATGAGCGAACCGCAGGACGAACCGAGCCATATCGATATCGAGTATCTGAAGCACCAATTCGAGCATCTCCGGGCCGAGATGGCCGGTGCGCGCGAGCGCCTCAGCGACAACGCCCACGCCGCGATCGACCGCATCTCCGCCTATCTGGAAAGCTCCGGCGTGTCGCCGCGCGTCGATGAGCTGGAGAAAACGCTGGAAGACAAGGGCAAGGCGGCCATGGGCAAGCTGGAGCATCAGGTCTCCGAGCGGCCGATCCTCAGCGTGGCGGTGGCTTTCGGCATCGGGCTGCTGGCCGCGCGGCTGCTGCGCCGCTGACCATGCCTCTCGCCCGCTGCGCCGGCCGGATGGCCAAATCCGCCGCCCTTTGGGGTGCCCTTGCCACCATCGCGCTCTGCCTTGTGCTGGCGGGGCTGGGGTTCCTGTTCTCGGGGCTGTTCATCTGGCTGGTGGCGCATCTGGGCGCCGCTCTGGCCGCCACGCTCACCGGCGTGGCGCTGCTGCTGGCCGCCGCCATCATCACGCTGGTAGGCGGACTGCTGGGCACACGGCGCAAACAGCCCGAGCCGAGCCCGATGGCGGAGCTTGCCATCGGCTTGGCCGCCGTGGCTCTGGAGGCTTTCGCCAACCGGCGCAAAACGGCCAAGCCCGAGGCTTAACGGGCCGCGAAGGCCTCAGCCTGCCGCAGTAGCCGCAGGAAGTTGCCGCCCCAGATCTTTTGCAGCTCCGCGCGCCCGTAGCCGCGCCGCGCCAGCTCGGCGGTGAGCACCGGGGCCTGCGAGGCGTTGCGGAAATCCTTGACCTCGCCGCCGCCGTCGAAATCCGTGCCGATGCCGACATGGTCGATGCCGATGCGCTTGACCACGTAATCCACATGGTCGGCGATATCCGCCACCGAGACATCCCCCGTCCGCGCCTTGGCCTTCAGGAAGGAGGAGACGATGGTGATCTGCACCAGCCCACCGGTCGCGCCCAGCGCGTCGAGCTGCTCGTCATCCAGGTTGCGCTTATGGTCGCACAGCGCGCGCACCGAGGAATGCGAGGCGAAAACCGGCACGCGCGAGCGCGCCAGCGCCTGCATCATGCTGGTCTTGGCGGTGTGGGAGATGTCCACGAGGATGCCAAGCTCATTCATCCGGTCCACCACCGACTGCCCGAAATCCGACAGCCCGCCATAGAGCGTTTGCGGATCGTCCAGGCTGGGGAGCGGGATGGCGGCGTCCGCGATGGCGTTGTGGCCGTTATGGGTGAGGGTGATGTAGCGCACCCCGCGCCGGGCGAAATCATCGAGATTGGCGAGATCCGTGCCCACGGCGTAGCCGTTCTCGATGACCGGGACGATGCCCGGCTTGCCCGCCGCATAAGCAGCCTCGATGGCGTCCGCCGTGATCGCCAGCACCCCGCCCGAGCCGTCGGCCGGGGCCATGGCGGCGATATCGTCCAGCATGGCGCGGGCACGGGCGGTGGCGGCTTCGTGGCCCTCGGCGTCGCGCTTGCCCTGCGGCACGTAGGCGACGAAACAGGTGGCGGCGATCCGCCCCTTTCGCATCTTCGGCAGGTCCACGCAGCGCGGGCCGTCCTCGAACACCGAAGGGCCGGGCGGCCAGGGGATGTCTACATGCGTGTCGATGGCCAGGATGCCATCATGCGGATCGTTTATCATTGCCCTCAAGGTTGAGCGCCCGGCGGCCCGCGTCAAGCGCCTTGCGCATCACGCTTGGCAACTGGGCGGTCTCGGCCGGGGCCGAGAGCGCGCCCGCGGGCAGGCGCGCCCGCCGCGCGGCCAGCACGCTCAGCGTCAGGGTGAAATGCGTGAACACATGTTCCACCGCCCCGGCCTCGCGCCAATCGGCCTTTGCAGGCGGTTCCTCGGGCAGCGCCAGCATGCCGCCCAGCAGCCCCTTGGGCGGGCGGCGGAGCAGCAGCACGTTGTTATCGGCGTCCAGCAATACATAGGCCGTGCCGGTGCGGCGCGGGCGCTCGGGCTTTTTGGCGCGGGCGGGCAGTTGCGCCGCCACTCCTTGGGCATGGGCACGGCAATGCGCCTTCCAGGGGCAGCGCGGGCAGTCGGGCGATTTCGGGGTGCAGAGGGTGGCGCCCAAATCGAACAGCGCCTGGGCGAAATCGCCGGGGGCTTTCTGGGCGGCCTTGTCGGCGATGAAACCTTGCGCGGCGGCGGCGATTTCCGGCTTGCCGGCGGGCATGGGGGTGGGGATGGCGAAGATGCGCGCCGCCACGCGCTCCACATTGCCATCCACCGGCAGCACCGGCAGCCCGAAGGCGATGGCCCCCACCGCATTGGCCGTATAGGGGCCGATTCCCGGCAGCGCCCTCAACCCCTCGATTGTGCGCGGAAACCCGCCCAGCGCCGCAACCTCCTGCGCGCATTTGTGCAGGTTGCGCGCACGGGCGTAGTAGCCGAGCCCCGCCCAATGGCCGCACACTTCTTCCACGCTCGCGGCGGCCAAATCCTCGATGCGCGGATACGCCGCCAGAAATTTGGCGTAATAGGGGCGCACCGTGGCCACCACGGTCTGTTGCAGCATGATCTCGGAGAGCCAGACGTGGTAAGGGTCTGCCGCCTCGCCCGGGGCGGCGCGCCAGGGCAGATGGCGGCGGTGTTGCGCGTACCAGGAGAGGAGTTGCCGTGCCGGCGGAGAAGCAGACCCAGACGAGGAAGAAGCGTGTCGCACAGCTTCCGGTTTTGCCGCCGCCCGAGGCGCCGCGCAACTTCTCCCCGCGCGGCATCGCCGCACTCATCGCGCCCATCACCCGCCCGATCTTCCGCCGCCGCGCCCCCGCCGCCGCACAGCTCCTGTCCGACTGGCCTCAGCTCGCCGGGGCGGAGCTGGCCAACCGCGCCGCGCCGGTGAAGTTCGCGGGCGGCACGCTTACGCTCGGCTGCACCGGCCCCGTGGCGATGGAACTGCAAATGGCCGAGTCGCAGATCATCGCCCGGCTGAACCTGGGGCTGGGCCATGCGGCGGTGGAGCGGCTGCGCTTTGTGCAGCAATCGCCGCGCCTGCCCACGCCAGCCCCCGCCCGGCGCGCCCCGCCCGCCAACATCCCGCCCCCGCCCGGCCTGCCCGAGGGGGAGCTTGGCGAGGCCCTGGCCCGGTTGTACCGGGGCCTAAAAAGCCGTGGATAACTCCGAATCGCCGTTAGACTCCGCCGCCTAAACCGGACTACACCATATATAGGAGAAAACATGCAGATTACGCGCCGTTCAGCACTAGCCCTAGTGGGAACCTCGGTCCTCGCCGCCCCGTCCCTGGCCCGCGCCCAAAGCGCCGCGGCGCCCCAGACCGTGGCTCCCCCCTACACACAGCGCTCACTCGGCTCGCCCAAGGCGCCGGTCACGGTGCAGGAATATTTCTCCTTCACCTGCACCCATTGCGCCCACTTCGCCACGGTGACGATGCCGCAGGTGAAGAAAGACCTCATCGACACCGGCAAGGTGCAGTTCATCTATCACGACTTCCCGCTCGACCAGGTGGCGCTGAAAGCCGCGCAGGTGGCGCGCTATCTGCCCGCCGCGCAGTATTACCCCTTCGTCGAGGCGCTGTTCGCCAGCCAGGATGACTGGGCCTTCCAGCCGAACGAGGATTACCACGCCTCGATCTTCAAATACGCCGCACTCGCTGGCATGGACCAGAAAACCTACGAGACCGCCTGGAACGACGACAAGCTGGCCCAGTTCATCCTGAACGGGCAGCAGGAGGCGGAGAAGATGTACAACATCAGCGCCACCCCCACCTTCATCATCAACGGCAAGCCTTATCCGGGCGCGATGGAGTATAACGACTTCGCCTCCACCGTGGCTTCCGCCGCCAAGGGCTGAGGACCGCCATGCCCGCCCGTTTCGCCCGCCTTCGCATCGCCGGGTTCAAGAGCTTTGCCGACCCGACGACCGTGGAGATCCTGCCGGGGCTTACCGGCGTGGTCGGGCCGAACGGGTGCGGCAAATCCAATGTCATCGAGGCGCTGCGCTGGGCCATGGGCGAGGCCAATGCCCGCAACATGCGCGGCGCCGAGATGGAGGATGTGATCTTCGCCGGCACCACCGGGCGCTCGGGGCGCAACCTCGCCGAGGTGACGCTGACGCTGGAGGAGACGCAAGGGCTCGTCCCGCCGCCCTTCCACGAGGCGCTGGACCTGGAGATCACCCGCAAGATCGAGCGCGGCACCGGCAGCTCCTACCGCGTGAACGGCAAGGAAGCCCGCGCGCGCGACGTGCAGACCTTGTTCGCCGACCTCGCCTCGGGTGCCCGCGCCTCGGCCATGGTCAGCCAGGGGCGTGTGGGCGCGCTGGTCGGCGCACGGCCCGAGGAACGTCGGGCTCTGCTGGAGGAAGCCGCGGGCATCACCGGCCTGCACGCGCGCCGGCACGAGGCCGAGCTGAAGCTGAAGGCCGCCGAACAGAACCTGCTCCGCGCCGATGACCTCAAGGGTCAGGTGGAAGCCCGCCTCGCCGAGCTGAAGAAGCAGGCCCGCCAAGCCACGCGCTACAAGAACCTCTCCGGCAATATCCGCGCCGCCGAGGCCGAGCTGCTGGCCATCCAGAGCGCGCTGGCCGTGCAGGCGCGCACGGCCGCACAAGCCGCCTTCGCCGCCGCCGAGGCCCAGGTGGCTGCCTCCGCCGCCGAGGCCCAGGCCGCAGAAGCCCGCGCCACCGCCGCCGAAGCCGCCCTGCCCCCCTTACGCGATGCCGAGGCCGAGGCCCGCACCGGGCTGGAGCGCGCGCGCATCGCCGCCGAGCAGATGGGCGAGGCCGAATCCCGCGCCCGCGCCGCCCTGGCCGAGGCCCAGACCCGACTGGAGGCGCTGAAACGCGACCACGCCCATGCCGACAAGCTGGCGGGCGACGCCCTGGCCGCCATCGCGCGGCTGGAGGACGAGCAGCACCGCCTGAGCGCCGAAAACGCCGCCGCCCCCGCCGAGCTGGACGAAGCCGCCAGCACCGAGATCGTGGCGCAGGACGCCCTGCGCGCCGCCGAGGCCGAGGCCCAGCGCGCCACCGAGGAGGCCGCGCGCATCGCCGCCGAGGCCGAAGCCGCCCGCCGCGCCCTGAGCGAAGCCGAATCCCGCGCCAAGCGCCTCGCCCAGCGCGCCGCCGAGACCGAGGCCGAGTACCAGAAGATCGCCGCGACGCTGATCCCCGTGGAGCGCGTGCAGGCCGCCGAGGCCGAGCGCGAAGGGGCCGAAGCCGCCCTGACCGCCGCGCGCGAGGCCGTGACCGCCGCCGAGGCCGCCCGCGCCCAGGCCGAGGAAGAAGCCGCCGCCGCCCGCGCCCAGGCCGAAGCCGCATTGGCCACGGCACGGGCCAAGACCATCGCCGCCGAATCGGCCGCCACCAAGATCAACACCGAATACGACGCGCTGGCCGCGCTGCTGGCGCAGAAATTCGGGCGCGAGAGCGCGCCGATCCTCGACCAGTTGACCGTGCCGCCAGGGCTGGAAGCCGCCCTTGGCGCGGCTTTGCGCGAGGAACTCTCCGCCTCCGCCGATGCCGCCGCCCCGCGCCACTGGCGCACCCTGCCCGCCCTTCCGGCGCAGGAGACGACGCTGCCGAGCTTCGAGACGCTGGTGCAGGGGCCGGAGGCGCTCACCCGCGCGCTCTCACATATTCTGCTGCTGCCCGAGGGGGCGGATGGCGAACAGCATCAGGCCGCGCTGACGCCGGGGCAGATCCTGGTCTCGCGCGAAGGCGCGATCTGGCGCTGGGATGGCTACACCATGCGCGCCGGTGCGGCGTCCGAAGCCGCCGTGCGGCTGAAGCAGCGCAACCGACTGGCCGAGCTGGAGCGCGAGCGCGCCGCCACGCTGGACGCCGCCAACGCCGCGCGCGAGTTGCGCGTGGCCGCCGAAACCGCCGAGCGCACCGCCCGCGCCAACGAGGCCCAGACCCGCGACGCCAAGCGCGCCGCCGAGACCACCGCGCGCGAGGCCCGCCGCCACGCCGAGCAGCGTTTCGACAAGGCGCGCAGCGAGGCCATCCGCCTGACCGCCGAGCATGAGCGCGGCGCGCAGCGCGATGCCGCCGCCAGGGCCCAGCGCGACCAAGCCGCCACCGAAGCCACCGAGGCCGCCGCCGTGCTCGCCGCCACGCAGCAAAGTGCCGCCAATTTGCCGGACGTGACCGCCGCCCGCGCGGCGGTGGAGAAGGCCCGCGCCGCCGTTGCCCAGGCGCGGCAGGCGGAATCGGCCGCCCGCGCCAAGCTCGCGGCGCTGAAGGCCGCCGAGGCCCAGCGCAGCCTGCGCCTGACCACGCTGGAGCGCGAAATGGCCGATTGGGCCGAGCGCGGGCGCGACGCCAAGGACCGCCTCACGGACCTCGCCGCCCGGCTGGAGGAGGCGCAAGGCGGCATAACCGCCCTGGCCGCCGCCCCCGAGCAAGCCGCCACCGCCAAGCGCGAGGCGCAGGAGACCCTGACCGCCGCCGAAGCCGCGCATAAGCGCGCCGCCGAGGCCCTGACCACCGCCCAAAGCGCCGCCGAGGCCGCCACCCGCGCCACCCGCGCGGCTGAAACCGCCGTCTCCACCGCGCGCGAGGCCCGGGCGCGCGAGGAAGGCAACATCACCGCCGCCAACCATGCCTGGGGAACGGTAGCCGAGCGCATTCTGGAGCGCCTGGGCGCGAACCCGGAGCTGCCAGAACCGCCCGAGGAACTGAACCCCGAGGTGGAGGACAAGGCCCGCAAACGCTGGGAGAAGCTGGCGCGTGAGCGCGAGGATATGGGCCCGGTGAATCTGCGCGCCGAGATCGAGGTGGGCGAGGCGGAAGAGTCCATCGCCACCATCGAGCGCGAGCGCGGCGAGATCACCTCGGCCATCGCCAAGCTGCGCGGCTCCATCGGGCATATCAACCGCGAGGGGCGCGAGCGCCTCTCCGCCGTGTTCAACGAGGTGAACGAGCATTTCCAGGCGCTGTTCAGCCGCATGTTCAGCGGCGGCAAGGCGCATCTGGCGCTGGTGGGGTCGGACGACCCGCTGGAGGCCGGGCTGGAGATTTACGCCCAGCCGCCGGGCAAGAAGCTCTCCACCCTGTCGCTGCTCTCGGGCGGCGAGCAGGCGCTCACCGCGCTCTCGCTCATCTTCGCGGTGTTCAAGTGCAACCCGGCCCCGATCTCGGTACTGGACGAGGTGGACGCCCCGCTGGACGACGCCAATGTGGACCGCTTCTGCGCGCTGCTGGAGGACATGGTGCGCGATACGGGAACGCGCTTCCTGGTCGTCACCCACCATCACCTCACCATGGCGCGCATGGACCGGCTCTACGGCGTGACCATGCAGGAGCGCGGCGTCTCCCGCCTGCTCTCGGTGGATTTCAACCGCGCCATGGAGATGGTGGACCCCACCCCCAGCCAGACGATGGCGGCGGAGTAGGCGCTAGGCGGCCAGCGCGCGGAAATCCCCCCGCTCCAGCAACCAGGAGACGGTTACACCCGCGATCAGCCCCCAGAACGCGGCGCCGATATTCAGCAGGCTGATATCGGACACGGTGACAAGGAAGGTGACCAGCGCGCCGAGCGAAAAGCTCGTCTTGAACGCGGCGATGAAGGAATTTTGCAGCACGCGCAGCATGGCCAGCCCCGCCAGCGTGGCGATGAAGCTCTTGGGCGCGGCCAGCATGAATTTGGTGAAGCCGGGTGCCAGCAGCCCGAAGCCGATGGAAAGCAGCCCCGTGGTGATGCCCGCAATGTAATGCCGCCGATGCTCGCCAGCCGAGACGAGAATGGCGTTGGTCGGCCCGGCGAGGCAGGTGCTCACCGCCCCCACCGCCGCACTCAGCAACGCCCCCACGCCGCAGGCCAACGTGACGGCGTCCACCGGCGCCTCATGCCCCGCCGCCTTCAGCACGGCGAA
>DAIDJU010000160.1 GCA_027451225.1 Acidocella sp.
CTGCTCTATGGCGGCGCGTTCGTGGCGGAGCGTCTGGCGGCGGTAAGGGAGTTTTACGCCAGCCATGCGGATAGTTTCGATCCCACGGTGCGGCAAATCATCGGCGGCGCGGAGCGGTTTTCCGCCGCCGATGCCTTTGCCGATATCTACAAGGTGCAGGCGCTGCGCCATGCCGCGCTGGCCGAGCTGGGCAAGTGCGACGCCCTGCTGCTGCCCACCGCCCCCACCATCTTCACCGTGGCCGAGATGCTGGAGCAGCCGGTCAAGCATAACTCCACGCTCGGGCTGTATACCAATTTCGTGAACCTGCTGGATCTGGCGGCAATCGCCCTGCCCGCCGGGTTCCGGGAGAACGGGCTGCCCTTCGGCGTCACCTTCATCGGCCCGGCCTTCAGCGATGCCGCTCTGGCCGGATACGCCTCCACCCTGCATGCCGCGCTCGGCGCGGGAGCCGGGGCGAACCAGGCCCAGCCCGCCGCAACCTATACCGCGCCGGCACCGGAGGAGGTGACGGTGGTGGTCGCCGGGGCACATCTGAGCGGCATGGTGCTTAACCATGAACTGGTTAATCTTGGCGCGCGCCTCGTCAGCGCCACCACCACCGCGCCGGACTACAAACTCTACGCCCTGGCCACCACCCCACCCAAGCCGGGCCTTGCACAAACGCCGGGCTTTGCCGGGAACGGCATCGCCGTGGAGGTGTGGGCGCTGACGCCGGAGAATTTCGGCCGCTTCGTCGCCGCCCTGCCCGCCCCCATGGGCATCGGCCGGGTCACGCTGGCTGATGGCTCGGTGCATCCAGGCTTTCTGTGCGAGGCTTACGCGCTGGAGGGCGCCACCGACATCACCGGCTTCGGTGGCTGGCGGGCCTACCGCGCCAGTTTGAGCTGAATATCCGCCGCCCGCGCCACCGCCCCGAAGATCCCGCCTTCGGTGGCGATGGTCGCCAGGGCGGCGCGGTGGTTCTCCTCCTCGGTGGCGGCGCAGAGATCGCCCGCCACGAGGCATTCAAAACCCCGGTCCACCGCGTCGCGCAGCGTGGAGTGCACGCAGACATCGGTGGTGAGACCGCAGATGATGAGATGCCTGATCCCCCGCACGGCCAGGATCAGCGCGAGATCGGTGGCGGGGAAAGCCGAATAGCCGGGCTTGTCGATCACCACCTCGCCGGGGCGAGGGGCGAGTTCCGGCACAATCTCCCAGCCCGGCTCGCCGCGTACCAGAAACCGCCCCAACGGCCCCGGCGCGCCGATGCCCGGCCCCAGCCGCGCCGAACGCCAGGCTTTTTGCGGCGGCAGATCGGCGAGGTCCGGCCGATGCCCCTCGCGCGTGTGCACGATCAGCGCGCCCCAGGCGGCGGCGGCCTCACGCAGGGCCGCGATGCCGGGGATGAGGGCGCGGGCCTGAGCGGGGTCGTAGCCCAGCGAGGCGATATAGCCCTGCGGATCGGTGAAGTCGCGCTGGACATCGATGATGACGAGCGCCGTGCTCTCCGGCCGCAAGCTTGCGTCATGCGGCCAGTCGTAAGGTTGGGCTGAAATACGCATCAGCCCGCCGCCAGGGCCTCCAGGGCGGAGAGATCACTCACCATGCCGGAGGTGGCACGGATGCGCTGGGTGATCTCGCGCTTATAGGTCAGGAATTCCGGGGCGAGCTTGAGGTCCTGGGTACGCTTGGGCAGGTCGATATGCCAGACGCTGTCGATATGTCCCGGATGCGGGGCCAGCACCACCACGCGGTCGGCCAGATATACCGCCTCCTCCACGTCATGCGTGACGAACAATATGCCGCTCTTCTCGGTCTCCTTCACGTGCAGGATCAGGTCGTGCATCACCTCGCGGGTTTGCGTGTCCAGCGCGCCGAAGGGCTCGTCCATCAGCAGGAAATCCGGCTGCGCCATCAGCGCGCGGGCGATGGCCACGCGCTGGCGCATGCCGCCGGAGAGCTGGTCGGGGCGGGAGTCGCGGACGCGGGTCAGGCCCATCAGGTCCAGCAGCAGATCGGCACGGCGGATCGCCTCGTTCGCCTCCTGCCCGCGATACGCCTTCAGCCCACGGCAGAAGCGCACATTCTCGATGACGCTGAGCCAGGGGTAGAGGCTGTAATCCTGGAACACCATGGCGCGGTCATGGCCTGGGCCGGTGATGCTTTGACCGTCGATCTCCAGCACGCCGTTGCTGCGCGTCTCCAGCCCGCCGACGATGCGCAGCAAGGTGGATTTGCCGCAGCCCGAGGCACCGACCAGGGCCACGAACTCGCCGGATTGCAGCGTGAGGTCGATGTCGCGCAGGGCCTCGAAACCGCCGAAGCGCTTGTTGAGATGGGAAACCAGCAAAGTGCTCATGGCGCGGCCCTCACTTCTTGGCCCAGGGGAAGAGCCTGCGATGGATGAAGCGCAGGCCCTGGTCGGTAATCAGGCCGATGATTCCGATGACGATGATGCCGACGAAGATGCGGTCGGTCTGCAAAAAGCGCTGCGATTGCAGGATGGCATAGCCGAGGCCGGAATTGGCCGCGACCATTTCGGCCACCACCAGATACGTCCAGGCGAACCCCAAGGTGAGGCGCAGCGTGTCGAACATTCCCGGCATGGCGGAGCGCAGCAGCACCTTGCGGATGACCTCGCCATTGGTGGCCCCCAGCGTGCGCGCGGCCTCGATCTGCGACATCGGCACGCGGGAGACATCGTCCGAGATCATCAGCACCATCTGGAAGAAGGTGCCGAGCCAGATCACGGTGATCTTGGAGGCCTCGCCAATGCCTGCCCAGAGCAGCACCAGCGGCACGAAGGCCACGGCGGGCAGATAGCGGGAGAACTCCAGCAGCGGCTCGAAAAAGGCGCGCACTGGCTGGAACGCTCCGATATAGAGGCCCAGCGGCACGGCCATGAGCGCCGAGAGCGCGAAGCCCGCCATCACGCGGTAGATGGAGATACCGGTATCGGCGAAGAGATTATCGGTGGTGGCCCAGTTCCAGGCCTGGCCGACGACATCCTGCGGGCTGGGCAGGAACATCGGGTCGACAATCCCACTGGCGGTGACGCTCCACCACGCGGTGAGGAGCAGCACGAAGCTGGTCAGCGCGATAAAGCGGTAAAGCGGCTTGGAAAGCGTGCCGCGTACTGTCCATAGCGAGCGCGGGGCGACTTGGTCAGGCTGGCTCTTCACTCCCTCCACAGAGGAAAGCTGTCCCGCGCCCGGAAGAAGCTCAGATCGTGATTCGGCCATAGCTCCGCTCCTGTCTCTTTCGCCAAATGTTTCAGCCGCCGGATGGAGGCCAAAGCGTCGGCCTCGTCATCGCGGTAGCAAAGCCCCGGGGCGATCTCGTCCTCCAGGTTCTCGGTCAGATCCGCCGCGTCGCCGCAGAGCAGAATGGGCGCGCCCTTGGGCAGTTCGATCAGCATCGACATATGCCCGGCGGTGTGGCCGGGTGTTTCGATCGCGCGCAATCCGGGCACGAGATCGTATTCGCAGCAGGCGCAGCGCCAGGATTTGGCGGGGGCGAAATCATCGGCGAAATAGGCGTCGTCGGCTGGTTCGCGCGCGGCTTGCAACTCCTTTTCGTGCACATGCAGCTCGGCATGGCAGAACTCATGCAGGCCACCGGCATGGTCGAAATGTAGATGGCCGAGGAAGACCACGTCCACATCTTTCGGCGTCAGGCCGAGTTTTTCCAGGCGCGATGGCAGGCGATCCTCCTCGCGCATCACCGGCGG
>DAIDJU010000161.1 GCA_027451225.1 Acidocella sp.
TGAAAGGCTGACCATGGGCGACAACGCGCATGATCTGGCGCGGCGGCTGGCGCGCAATGCCGAGGCGGTGTGCCGGCATTATTTGTCCAATGGCCGCCGTTCAGGCCAGTATTGGGTGGTTGGGGACATCATGAATACCCCGGGCCGCTCGATGTATGTCCGCTTGGCCGGTCCGGAATTCGGCAAGGGCGCCGCTGGAAAATGGACGGACGCATCAAACGGCGAGCATGGCGATCTGCTCGACATCATCGGCAGATATCACGGCCTCACCCACTTCCCCGATATCGCCGCTGAAGCAGGGCGATTTCTCGGAATGCCCCACGATCACCCATGCTTGGCGCTTAACGGAAATGCTGATTTGCCCAAACAAGCAGCGGGATCACCGGAATCGGCGCGCCGCCTGTTCGCAATTTCCAAGCCGATTACGGGCACAATCGTCGAAACGTATCTGCACGGACGCGGCATTACGGCTTTGCACGAAGCCGTAAGCCTCCGTTTCCATCAGCGTTGCTATTACAGGCCGTCCCCCGACGCGCCCTCCGAAACCTGGCCGGCCATGATCGCCGCCGTCACCGATCTGAGTGGCACGATCACCGGTGTTCATCGCACCTGGCTTGATCCGTCCGGACACGGCAAAGCCCCTATAGACACGCCGAGGCGGGCCATCGGCCATCTCCTTGGCAATGGCGTACGCTTCGGCGCTGTTACTGATGTGATGGCGGCAGGCGAAGGGATCGAGACCATGCTGTCGCTGCGCTGTGCGCTGCCTCGCTTGCCCATGGTCGCGGCCCTCTCCGCCAATCATCTCACGGCCCTTCTGTTCCCGGGAACACTGCGCCGTCTTTATGTCGCGTGCGACCATGACGCGGCTGGCGACGCGGCATTCGAGGCTCTGGCTCAACGCGCGCAGGTGGCTGGGGTCGAGGCGGTGCCCCTGTCACCCACGCTGCAGGATTTCAACGACGATCTTCGGCACCTCGGCCTTGCCGAACTTCGGGCAGCACTTCGGGCGCAGCTCACCCCGGAAGATGTGCCGCGCTTCATGGGCACGGTGGAGAATGGCGAGCCGGGATAATGGCGGCGCGCGCAACCGGGTAATCCGCCGGGTTGAAATGATGCCCGAGTGTCGGAGAGGGCCGAGCCCACGGCCTTCTAGAGGGCGATCAGACGGCAAGCGGCCCGGCCCCGCAACGGCTTCAGGCGGCTATTTTCCGCCGCGCCCCAAGAGGGGGCGCTTTGCATCGCCAGACAAAATAGCCGCCTTGCGCCGTCCTCCGCTGCGCTTCGGCCGCTCTCGCTGCGCTCGGCGGTGCAGGGCCGGTCCGCTTGCCGTCAGGTGATCGCCACGAAGGCCGCGATGGGCGCGGCCAATCCGAGACGAGGCATCACCATGGCATCCCACCGCGACAATCCCGATTTCGAGCCAGTCCACGCATCATCCCCCACCGACCATCTCCTCACTGAACTCCAGCTCTACGGCCATCGCCCCTTCCAGGACGAGCCCGACCCCAGGCCGCTCCCCGAACCCGAGATCATCGGCGGCGCCGTCGCCGACATTTTCGACGCGCTGGTCGCCACGCTGGGGGAGACGCGCCTGGAACCCGACCTCGAAGACCTGCTCTGGTCCACGGTCAATCTCTTCCACCGCACCACCGACCGTGTGCAACGCGCCCTTGATGACAACGAGGACGCCCAGAAGCGCAGCCAGAAGGAACAGGATGGTTCGGAAATCCGCTCGGTGGAACTGGAGCGCCTGGTGGCTGAGGGCATCACGCTCATCGAACGCCGCAACAGCATGGAATTTTTCCGCGATCAGGCCGCAGACCAGTTCGAACGCCAAACGGGCTCAGCCTGGCGCCCGCGCGCCGGGTCGATGGTCAACCACCGCACGCTAACCTCTGCGATGATCGACAGCCGCGATTTTATCGCCGCCAAGCGCCGGGCGGAAACCGATGCGCTGGTGCCGCCGGGGGTAAAAATCGCGTTCACGGGCGGGCTCGACTTCAACGACCACAACGCCATCTGGGACCGGCTCGACAAA
>DAIDJU010000162.1 GCA_027451225.1 Acidocella sp.
ATGTCGTGGTGCTTAGCATGCACGCGGTCGAGCTTGTCCCAGATCAGCTGGTGATCGTTGAACTCCAGCCCACCGGTAAAGGCGATCTTCGGCCCGGTGGGCAGCATCACCTCGATCTCCGCACGGCGTTTAGCGGCGATAAAATCCCGGCTGTCGATCAGTGACGCGGTCAGTGCCCGGCGATTGACCATCGAGCCCGCGCGAGGACGCCAGGCGGTGCGCATCTGCCGTTCGAATTGCTCGGCTGCCTGGTCGCGGAAGAATTCCAGGCAGTCGCGCCGTTCCAGCAATGTCTGCCCTTCCGCCGTCAGCCGCTCGAGTTCAACCGAGCGGATCTCGGAGCCATCCTGCTCCTTCTGGCTGCGTTTTTGGGCCTGCTCGTTATCGTCCAGCGCCCGCTCAATCCGGCCTACGGCGCGATGGAAAAGATTGACCGTCGCCCAGAGCAATTCTTCAAGATCTGGCTCCAGCCGCGTGTCGGTAAGGGTCGCGGCGAAGGCGTCAAAGATGTCCGCAACCGCGCCTGCGATCAGCGAGGCTTCGGGCAATGGCCTTGGGTCGGGCTCATCCTGGCCGGGATGGTAGCCGTAGAGCTGAAGTTCCGAGATGATATGCGCGGTGGATGAAGCGGCATGCGGTGGCTCATAGCCGGTATCGTCAAAGTCACGGGTCATGGGGTGCTCCTGTTTGCCGGAAGCCCGCGCCCATCGCGGCCTTCCATGGCGATCCCAGCCGTGGGCGGCGGCGGCCCGCACCAGTGAGGCCGTAGCGGAGCGGAGGATGGCGGCGGGGCCGCTATTTTGCTTCGCGCTGCAAAGCCCCGGGGCATCGCATGGCCTGATCAATGTTACTGACAATTCCCCCGGGGCGGCGGAAAATAGCGGCCCCGCCGCCATTGCGGGCCGCCGCTGCCCACGGCACAGAGCGCCCTCTCGGAAGGCCGCTGGCGCGGCCACTTGGCAGGCAGGCGCATGCAGTACCCAACGGGCGCGATGATCCCGGCGTTAGCGGGCCATCATCTCGTCGTCCGCCAGACTAAATCTCAGCCGGACACCAAGAAGTGTTGCGCGTCCTCTGGCGCCAATTGCACCCGCAAGTTTGCACGTAAATCCGCGAGGCCAAGTTCGCGGAGGTCATCATTGAAATCGCCAAGGCGGGGCGAGAGCGTGACCGCCTCGATCCCGGCGGCAATTGCGCGTCCGGTCAAACTTGCCACGGCGCGGCCACCGGCCGCATCGGCGTCACGGGCGATATAGAGCCGGCGCAGTCCAGCGGGGAGCAAAAGAGCGGCCAAATGCCCGGCCGAGAGTGCGGCCACCATCGGCATGGCGGGCAGCACACAGCGCAGCGACAGCACGGTTTCAATGCCTTCGCCCGCCACGAGCAAGCCATGCTCCGGTCCGCTTTCCAGCCCTGCCGTGGTGCCAAACCGCACGGCATTGCCCAGCAGCAGCCCCAGCGCCCGGCGCGGGGCTTCAAGAGGGGCCTTACCCAGCCGGATGGGATCGAGGGGATCAACCCCTTCAGGATCAAGCCAAGTGCGCTGGATACCGGTAATCCGGCTATTGATGCTGGTCACCGCCGCGATCAGTGCTGGCCAGGGTTCCGGCTTTGCATCCAGCGTCGCGCGGTAGTAACAGCGCGGATGGAACCGTAATGCGCCACTGCCGGTAAGTGCCGCCACCGTTATGCCGCGCCGGTGCAAATAGCTTTCAGCAAGCGTGCCCGAGAGTGGCTGCGCCATGCCGAACAGCCGCCGTGCGGCGCGCTGGGTGTTGACGGCATCAGCGGCAGCATCACCACGATCATCAGCCCGCGGCTCGGAGACAGCACAGGCACCCGGTAAACTCGCGACATAGTCCTGGGGGTGATGGCTGCGGTGTTTGTCGCCCGCAGCATGATCATCCCCCGCCAACCCCAAAAACCGCCGTGCCTCCTCGGCCACATCCCGGAATTCCGTCAGGCCGCAATTTTCCCGGATCAAATCCAGCAAATCGCCATGCGTGCCCTCGGCGGCATCTCGCCAGCGCCCCGCTGCCCCCTTGCCCGCACTGCCGCCGGTGAGGCGGACAAACAAGGACCGCCCCGGCGTGTTATGCACATCCCCCACCAGCCAATAACGCCCCTCACGCCGCCCGGCGGGCAGATAATGCCGGCACACTGCCTCAGCCTGCCGGGCCAGCATTTGCGCCAGCTCCGCCGCAGGCATGGAAAAATCACGCTTGGGCATCGCTTTCTCCTCCATCACCAAAGAGTTTCCGCCAACCGGGGCACCAGCCCATCAAGCTGCCGAACAGCGCAGCCTATCGTTCCGCCCCGCCCACGCGCTATCTTCCGAATCGGAAGTTGCCCGGGCCGCCACGCCCGCCAAAAATCTTCCACTCCCACGGCATCCATGCTACAAGTGACCATCTAACTGGTCAGGATCATCCCATGGGCAGCGTTAACCTCGCCGACGCCAAGGCGCATCTGAGCGAGCTCGTCGAACGGGCCGCCGCCGGAGAAGCCGTGCGCATCACTCGCCGGGGCAAGCCGGTGGCGCAACTCGTTCCGGCCGATATCCCGCGCAAGCCGGTCAATCTCGGGGCTTTACAGGCCACAACCGCTAATATGCCCACCCAGGCTGAGCCCGCCCGTGAGGCCATCCGTAAAATGCGCGACGAGGCGCGCTATTGAGCCTATATCTTGACACGTCGTTGCTGGTCGTCGCCCTGACCAATGAAGCCGAGACCCCGCGCATGCAGGCCTGGCTGGCGGCACAGCAAGCCGGAGACCTCGCCATCAGCGACTGGGTGATGACCGAATTCTCCTCGGCCTTGTCGATCAAGCTGCGCACCGGCCAGCTGCAACCCGTCCACCGCGCCGAAGCCTTGGCGATGTTCACGCAACTGGCGGCTGAAAGTTTTTTGCACCTGCCGGTCAGCGGGCCGCAATTCCGCACCGCCGCCCGCTTCTCGGATCAATACACGCTGGGCTTGCGCGCGGGCGATGCTTTGCATCTCGCCATCTGCGCGGATCACGGCGCCACGCTATGCACGCTTGACCGCCGCCT
>DAIDJU010000163.1 GCA_027451225.1 Acidocella sp.
CGGGCCGAACGGCGTCCGGCGCTTTACAGACAGGACCAATCATGACCGACAAAACCTATCCCGAATGGCGCCGTCTGGCCGAGGAAGCCCGCCTGCCGACCCAGCTTTTCATCAACGGCGCTTTCACCCAGGCCGAGGGCGAGGCCGCCTTCGCCAAGCGCAACCCCGCCACCGGCGCGGTGCTGGGCGAGGTGGCGCGGGGAAGTGCGGCGGATATCGACCGTGCCGTGGCCGCCGCGCGCGCGGCCTATGAGGATAAACGCTGGCGCGGCAAGAGCATGGCCGAGCGGCGGGATATTCTGCTGAGGCTGGCGGCGCTGATCGAGGCCAATGGGGACAAGCTCGCCGTGGCCGAAAGCCTGGACATGGGCAAGCCGGTGGCCGAGGCCGCCGCTATCGACATCCCCGGTGCCGCCGCGGTGTGGCGCTTCTATGCCGAGGCCATCGACAAGGTGGGCGGCGAAGCGGCCCCCACCAATGCGGGCAATCTGGCGGTGGTGACGCGCGAGGCGCTGGGCGTGGTGGGAGCCATCGTGCCCTGGAATTTCCCCTTCGACATGGCGGCCTGGAAATCTGCTCCGGCTCTGGCGGCGGGCAATTCGGTGGTGCTGAAACCCTCCGAGCGCTCGCCCTTCTCGGCGCTGATGCTGGCGGCGCTGGCACGCGAGGCGGGCATCCCCGATGGCGTGTTCAACGTCGTCACCGGCTTCGGGGCCGAGGCTGGCAAGGCGCTGGCGCTGCACCCGGATGTGGACGTGCTGGCCTTCACCGGCTCCACCCGCATTGGGCGCACGCTGATGGGATATTCGGGCGAGTCCAACCTCAAGCCGGTCTGGCTGGAGCTTGGCGGCAAGAGCCCCAATCTCGTCTTCGCCGATGCCGATCTGGACGCCGCCGCCGACATGGCCGCCTTTGGCATCTTCTTCAATGCCGGGCAGATCTGCTCGGCCAATTCCCGCCTGCTGGTGGAACGCTCGGTGCATACAGCCTTCGTGGAAAAGCTGGCGGCGCGGGCGGCGGCGTATCAGCCTGGCGATCCTCTGGACCCGGCGAGCAAGATGGGCGCGCTGGTGGATGACGCGCATCTGGCCCAGGTGCTGCGCGCCGTGGAGGCGGGCAAGGCACAGGGGCGGCTGGTGACGGGCGGCTCGGCAGCCCCGCTGCACCCCAAGGGCGCCTTCATGCAGCCGACGATCTTCGACAATGTGAACCCGGCCTGCGCCCTGGCGCGCGACGAGATTTTCGGCCCGGTGCTGGCGGTGGTGCCGTTCGATACCGAGGATCAGGCCATCGCGCTCGCCAATGACAGCATCTACGGCCTCGCCGCCTCGGTCTGGACGCGCGACATCAACCGCGCCCTGCGCGTTTCGGCGGAGTTGCGGGTGGGCACGGTCTCGGTGAACACGGTGGACGCGCTCTCCCCGCAGACGCCGTTCGGCGGGGTCAAACAATCGGGCTTCGGACGCGATCTCTCGCTGCACGCGTTGGACAAGTTCTCCACCCTCAAGACCACCTGGATCAAATTCGCATGACCCGGCCTGCTGCCTACGACATTCTGTTCGAGCCGGTGAAGATCGGCCCGCTCACCGCGCGCAACCGCTTCTATCAGGTGCCGCATTGCAACGGCATGGGCTACCGCGACCCCACGGCGCTGGCCCATATGCGCGGGGTGAAGGCCGAGGGCGGCTGGGCGGTGGTGTGCACCGAGCAGGTGGAGCTGCACCATACCTCCGAGATCACCCCGTTCATCGAGCTGCGGCTGTGGGATGACCGGGATATTCCGGCCCTGGCCCGCATGGCCGAGAAGATCCACGAGCACGGGGCGCTGGCGGGCATCGAGCTGGCCTATAACGGCATGAACGGGCCGAACCTGTACTCGCGCGAGGTGCCGATGGGTCCGGCGCATCTGCCGGTGGCGACCTTTACCTACGACCCCGTGCAGGCGCGGCGGATGGATAAGGCGGACATCGCGAACCTGCGCGCCTGGCATCTGGCGGCGGTGAGACGGGCGCAGAAGGCGGGGTTCGACCTGATCTATGTTTACGCCGCCCATGCGCTGGGGTTCCTGCATCACTTCCTTTCGCGCCGGTACAATGACCGCATCGACGAATATGGCGGCTCGCTGGAGAACCGCGTGCGACTGCTGCGCGAGATCACCGAGGAGACCAAGGCGGCGGTGGGCGATGTCTGCGCCGTGCCGATCCGCATCTCGGTGGACGAGCTGCTGGGCGAAGGCGGGCTGGAGAAGGCCGAGGTGGAGGACATGATCGGGCTGCTGGCCGATCTGCCGGACCTCTGGGACGTGACGCTGGCGGGCTGGGAGAATGACAGCCGCACCTCGCGCTTCGCCGAGGAGGGGGCGCAGGAGCCGTTCATCTCCGGCATCCGCAGGCTTACCAACAAGCCGGTGGTGGGCGTGGGGCGTTATACCTCGGTGGACCGCATGGCGGCCCTGGTGCGCAAGGGCGTGCTGGACCTGATCGGCGCGGCAAGGCCCTCGATTGCCGACCCGTTTTTGCCGAAGAAGCTGGAGGAAGGGCGGATCGAGGATATCCGCGAGTGCATCGGCTGCAATATCTGCGTCTCGGGGGATTTCACGCAATCGCCGTTGCGCTGCACGCAAAACCCCACCATGGCCGAGGAATGGCGCAAGGGCTGGCATCCCGAGCGCATCCGCCCGAAGGAAACGGACAAGCCGGTGCTGATCATCGGCGCCGGCCCTGCCGGGTTGGAGGCC
>DAIDJU010000164.1 GCA_027451225.1 Acidocella sp.
ATCTGCTGCGCGCCGCCGAGCAGGTGTTCGAGCGCATCGTGGTCGTGGTGGGGCCGGACATGCCCCAGCTGGAAAAACTCGCCGCCCCGCATGAGGTGGCGGTGCAGCACGAGCGTCTGGGCACCGCCCACGCCACCCGCCAAGCCGAAAAGAGCTTCGGCGAAGGCCCGGTGGCGGTGTTCTATGCCGATAACCCGCTGGTCTCGGTGGAGACCATGCGCGCTTTGCTCGCCCGGCTGGAGGCTGGCGATGCCGGGCTGGTGCTGCTGGGCATGACCCCGCCCGAGCCCGGCAAATATGGCCGCCTCGTGCTCGAGGGCGGCTATGTCGCGCGCATCGTGGAATACGCCGACGCGAATGAGGATGAGCGCGCCATCCGCCTGTGCAATGCGGGCGGGATGATCGCGCGCGGCGCCGACATGCGCGACTGGCTGGCCGAAGTCGGCAACGCCAACGCCAAGGGCGAGTTTTACCTGACCGACATCGTGGCCATCGCCCGCGCCCAGGGCGTGAATGTGGCAGCACTCGATGCGCCTTACGAGGAATGCATGGGCGTGAACTCCCGCGCCGAGCTGGCCCAGGCCGAGGCCGTCTTCCAGTCCCGCGTCCGCGAGGCCGCCATGGCCAATGGCGTGGGCATGCAGGCGCCGGAGACCGTATTCCTGGCCGCCGACACGGTGCTGGGCGAGGATGTGCTGATTGGCCCGCATGTGGTGTTCGGCCCCGGCGTGGTTGTGGAATCCGGCGTCGAGATCAAGGCGTTCTCGCATCTCGAAGGCTGCGTGGTGCGCGCGGGCGCGCTCATCGGGCCCTATGCGCGGCTGCGCCCGGGCGCGGATGTCGGCGAAGGCGCGCATGTCGGCAATTTCGTCGAGCTGAAGGCCGCCACGCTGGGCAAGGGCGCGAAGGCCAACCACCTCACCTATATCGGCGACGCCGAGATCGGTGCTGGCACCAATATCGGCGCGGGCACCATCACCTGCAATTACGACGGCAAGAACAAGCACCGCACGGTGATCGGCGAGAACGCCTTCATTGGCTCCAACACCTCGCTGGTGGCGCCGGTGCGGGTGGGTGCTGGCGCGCTGGTGGGGGCAGGCTCGGTGATTACCCAGGATGTGCCGGATGGCGATCTCGCCATCGCGCGCGGGCGGCAGGTGAACAAGACGCGCTGAAAAGCGCGTCTTCGTTACATACCGAGCAGGCCGAACAACCCGGCGGTGGCCGGAATCAGATCCTCAACGGCACGGTGCTCCAGCAGCACCAGCCCGACCAGGAACAGAAGCACCAGAACCCCCAGGAACGCCGGGCTGGTAATCTGGATCTTGGGTGGCGGCGGCGGCTCGGGCTCGAACTCGATGGCCTTGTTCCGCGCCGCGATCACGAGGTCGTAGAACCCGTCATGCTCATCCGGCGTGGTGCCGGGGTCGGTGTCCAGCACATGGCCCTCGGGCTGGGGGTCCGCCATGGGCGCGGCCTCGGGCTCGGCATGCCCGGGCTGCTCGAACGCCGCCGGCGTATGATGCTCCGTGGGATGGCTGAAGCGCTGTTCGGGGCTCAGCAGAAACTGGTTAACAACCCCAGCCTGCTGGGGGGCTGGCGCTGCCTCGGGCTGCACAGCCTCCGCCTCAGCGGGGTCGGCAGGACCGGCACGCCATTGGTGCCCGCACTGAACACAGCGCAGCTTACGCGGACGCCCGCCAAAAACGGAATCGGGCACTTCATACGAGGTCGAGCAATTGGGGCAGATAATCTGCATGTCACGCCCAGACATGCCAGTTTTGGCTTAATCGCGCAACAACGTGGCGCTGTTGCTTGAAAATATTAACCAAACGCTCCACCGCTCTCTTGCCCCCACCCGCCCCGGCGCGGCACAACCGCAGGCAGAATGGTCAAGTTCGAGGATGTATGGCTGAAGTACCGGCATCCGGCGCGCCAAGGCGATGCCGCGGCCGAGGCCCTGCGCGGCATCAGCTTCGAGATTCCGGAAGGCGGATTCCGCTGGCTTATCGGGCCCTCGGGCGCTGGCAAAACCAGCCTGCTCAAGCTCATCTATTTGGCTGAGCACCCCGAGAAGGGGCGAATCGACATCCTCGGCACCGAGGCCGCCAAAATCTCCCGGCGCGATGCCGCCCTGCTGCGCCGGCGCATCGGCGTGGTGTACCAGGATTTCCGCCTGCTGCCCCAGCTCTCGGCCTATGACAACGTGGCCCTGCCCATGCGCCTCGCCCGGCGCAACGAGACGCAGATCCATGCCGATGTCACCGAAATCCTGCGCTGGGTGGGTTTGGAGACCCGGCTGCACGCCCGGCCGGACGAACTCTCCGGCGGCGAGCAGCAGCGCATCGCCATCGCCCGCGCCGTGGTCGCCCGGCCCAAGCTGCTGGTGGCGGACGAACCCACTGGTAATCTGGACGACGAACAGGCGCACCGGCTGATGCATCTCATCACCGCGCTCAACCGGCTCGGCACCACTGTGGTGGTGGCCACGCATAACATGGGGCTGGTGGAAAAATGGCCCGCCCCGCGCCTGACCATCGAACACGGCAAGCTGACCCATGCGGAATGAACCTCGCCGCCGCGCGGATTATTTAGGCCTGCGCGAAGCGCTGGGCGACAGGCTGCTGCCCGTGCTGGTGGCGGCGATGAGCTTTCTCGCCGCGCTGGCCATGGCCGGGGCGCTGGCCAGCGCCACGCTGGCCGCGCGCTGGCAGGGCGACGCCGCCTCGCAACTCACCATCCAGGTGCCGCAACCCACCGCGCCGGACGCCAGCAGCAAAACCTCACGGCTCGATTCGGTGCTGGCGGCGCTGAAAGCCATGCCCAACGTGGCGGATGAGCAGGTGATGAGCCCGAAAGACGTAACGGCGCTGATCTCCCCCTGGCTCGGGGCCGACCCCGCGCAGCTCGGCCTGCCGCTGCCAGGCGTGATCTCGGCGCGCTGGGTGGACACCGCCCCGCCCGACGCCCTGGCTCCAACGCTGGACAAGCTCAGCCCCGGCACGCTGGTACAAACCGGCGCGCTCTGGGCTTCGCGCGTGGCGGCGCTCACCACCAGCCTGCAGGCCTGTGCCGCGGCCATTCTCATCATCGTGGCGCTGGTCGCCGCCGCCGTGGTCGCCGTGGCCACGCGCTCGGGCCTCGCCCAGCGGCGCGAGACCATCACGCTGATCCACGCGCTGGGCGCGCTGGATGACGACATCGCCGGGCGCTTCGCCGCGCGGATCACCCTGCTCGCCTTCGCCGGGGCCGCCGCCGGGGCGGTGCTGGCCCTGCCCGTGCTGGCCTGGCTGGGGGCTCTGGCCGCTCCCTTCGCGGGGCCGGCGCAGATCAACGACGTGTTCAACCTGCCGCCCGCGCTGATGTTCGCCCTGCCTGGGCTGCCGGTTATCGCCGCCGCCATCGGCTGGGGCACTGCCCAGCTCACCGTGCGCGGCTGGCTGCGGAGCCTGCCCTGATGGCCCGCCGCCCGCTGCGCCGCCGCCGCACATCGCCGCTGCACTGGCTGCTGCGGGCGGTGCTGGGCATTGCCGGGCTATGGCTGGCGGGGTTCGCCCTCTTTCTCGTCTCGGTATTCACCGCCGAGCCCCCCAACCCGCTCCCACCGGCCGACGGCATCGTGGCGCTGACCGGCGGGGACAACCGGATCGGCGCGGCGCTCGGCCTGCTCGCCGAGCATCAGGCGCCGCTGCTGCTCATCTCAGGCGCCGGTCGCGGCACTTATCTGGGCGATTTCACCGCCGACAACACCACCGCCACCACCCGCTATGCCGCCGACATCACGCTCGGCCACATGGCCGACACCACCCATGGCAACGCGCTGGAAGCGGCCATGTGGGCGCGCGCGCACCACATGAAGTCGCTGATCGTGGTCACCGCCGACTACCACATGCCCCGCGCCCTGCTGGAATTGCGCCATGAAATGCCCGCCATGAAGCTGATCCCCAACCCCGTGCGCCCGCCCGCCATGCGCGGCCTGCCCGGCCTCGCC
>DAIDJU010000165.1 GCA_027451225.1 Acidocella sp.
GCCACGCGCGCCGGCAAGCTCGTATCCGCCTGGATCGTGCCGCAAATCGTTTCAAACATGCAGTTCTCTTCGGTTAGATATTCACCGTTGCATCAGCGGCAGATGCAGCCGCCGCGCCGGCGCCCCCGCCATGGCGGTCGCCAGCGTGTTCACCGCGCGCGAGAGCGCATCCACCTGATCATCCTTGCCCCCATGCGGAAACGCCCTTAGCTCTGCTAACAAAGCGTCATTCCATGGCGCCGCCACCATCGCCAAGTTGCCCGCATCCATCTGCGTCGCCGCAGGCATGGCGCGGATGGTCTTGGCATCCCGCTCCGGGCTCGCCACCACCTTGTACCCGGCCAGACTGCGCGTCAGCATCGCAATCTGCGCCGCCCCCGCCTGTCCAGGGTCCTGCGGCAGGGCAATCACCGTCCCCGGCCCGTCCTGCCGCGCCATCTCCACGATCTTCGCTTCCACCTGGGCCGGCGCCGCCTGCAGCCGCGCCACATCCAGCACCACCAGAAGGTTGTCAGCCGTCACTCCAAGCTTCAGCCCTACCGTATAATCCGGGCTGCGCCCCGGCGTGGCCAGGGTCGCGGCCAAATCCCATCCTCGTATCACCTGCCGCAGCGGCGGCGCCTCGGGCACAATCCGCACCCGCGCAGCGTTAAAAAACGCCGCGTCCGGCGGTAGCGGCGCCTGCTGATACATGGCCGCAAACGCCCGCTCGCCCACTTCAAGGCGCCGCCGCTCGATATCCTCTCGTCCCTGCCATTCCGGCCACAGCGCCTCCCCCGGCGCCCGGCCCAACTCGTCCCCGGCCTCGGCCAGCGCCGGCAAACGCAGGCATTTCCACCCCGCCTCCGCCGCCAACAGCCTTCCCGCCAGATCATCCTCATGCCACCGGGTCATAATCAGCACGACCCGTCCGCCCGGCTTCAGCCGCGCGGTCAACTCGCCCCGGTACCAGTCGAACAGCGCATCCCGCGCCGTTTGGCTTTCCGCCTCGGCCCAGGATTTCACCGGATCGTCGATAACAACCAGATCCGCCCGCCGCCCGGTGATCGGCCCGCGCACCCCGGCAGCGAAGTACTCCCGCTCCCCATCCAGGGCGAAGCGCGACGCCGCCTTGCTCTCCTTGCTAATGGCCACCCCAAGCCAGGCATTGTTTTCCTCGACCACCGCTCTAACACGCCGTCCGAAATGATTCGCCAGAGACGCCGTATGCGCCGCGGCAATCACCTGCCTCCCCGGCTTTGCCGCCAGAAAATACGCGGGAAACAGCACCGACCCATAAGTGGACTTCGCCGACCCCGGCGGCATCTGCACCATCAGCCGGTCGCAGTTTCCATCCGCGACCCGCTGAAGGTTACAAATAAGTAATTCATGATGCCGCGCCGGCGCCTGCCCTTTGGCCGCCATGGCCCGGCGGGCGAATTCCAAAAACCCACCCGCCGCCATCACTCTATGCACCAACCCGTCCGTGTGAGCCGTAGAACCAGTATGCCAAGGGATATACGTCAAACTGGGGCAGGTGGGCAAGGAGAAAATAACATGATGTTAGTAAAAATATTAACGCCGTGCATTCAGCTCCCTCAAAACCAGCTCAACCCCCTGCCCATGCCAGCGCTGGATCGACTTATGATCCGCCCCCAACATCGTCGCGATCCGCCGCCACGGACACAAATGCCGCCCCGTAATCGGGTGCACCAGCGCCCGCGCGCCCAGAATCCGTCGCAGCACGTATTTCGTTTCTGGAATAATTGTTAACCAGCCAAAAACTTCATCCATATGGCTGATCTCCACCGCACTCGGCATAACCGGGCGAACCACAGCGCTCTGCCAGCCATAAGCCTCGAGCGCCGTATGCACCACGTCGAACTTCATGGTCCGTAACTGCGTTGAATACCCACGCGAGGGCAAAGCCAGCAATGTTGCCCCCGCCGCCTCCAACCGGCTGACCAGTTCTTCTGCCGTCATGCCTTGTCTCCTTCAGGGAATGGTTCATCTGTTAGTAGCCCCCAGGTCAAAGGATGCCCCGCCGGCAAAGGCGGCCTGTTCGGGTCGTCCAACACATCGTCACGCTTAAGTAACATGACCGGCTTCACCGGCGCTGCGGCCCGCAAACGCCGCCCCCGCTCAATTACCGTGCTTCTCGCTAGCCCTAACCTGCGCCCAATAGCCGACCAAGTCTCCCCCGCTGCCCGCATTTCACAAATTGTCTGGTCAGCAACAACCGTCCACTGCCTCGCCTGCGGCATGATCCCTCCATTCCAACCTACCGCAGGTCTGTTAGATTAAATAACAATTAACGTCAAGAAAAACTAACATTGAGTATGCCTGAAGTCATGTTATGAGAACTGTCATGGCAACAAAAAAGCAGCCCCCGACCGAAACCGTCGGCGCCCGAATCCGCGCTTTACGTCTTGCGGCCAACATGACCCAGGATGAGTTTGCGGCGAAACTTAACGTTTCCCGCTCCGCCATCGCTCAATGGGAAACCGACCGTGCCGGCCAGGTGCGGGAGAACATGGAACGCATTGCGAAAGTTCTTAATACTTCACTTGGCTACTTGGTTTCCGGTGAAACCGGGTCGCTTCTGGGCGATGAACTGGCCCTGATGCGCCTTTACCGGGCCTGTTCGGCCGAAGACCGCCGTATGCTCCTGCAAACGGCGCGTCGCCTGGCGCGTAGCTAGTTCAGCTAACTACGCGTCTTCCGGCCGCAGCAGGCGCAATTCGCGGTACACCCCGCCATCGCGGGAGAAATGCCTGTTATAGTATGGGTCAAACGGCAGAGTGTCGGCGTATCTCTGCTTCATGACTTCGTTTTCCCACATAAACCGGGCGAGTTTCTCGTCATTGAAGTCGTCCCCCCGGCTTATGCTCTCCCGGTGCTCCGCCACAACATCCGGCATATACACGAGTTTCCACCCGAATTTCGTTAGCTTCACACACAAATCCACATCGTTGAAGGCGACTTTCAACGATTCTTCGTCAAATCCACCAACATCCTCAAATGCTTTCTTGCGAACCAACATGCAGGCGGCCGTCACCGCGGCAACCTCCTGCGCCGTCATGGCATGCGTCATATAGCCGGGCGCACCGCCCGCCAAACCGCGGAACGCATGGTCCGCCACGCCTCCCACTCCCAGTACCACGCCGGCATGCTGCACTGTCCCGTTTGGGTACAGAAGTTTCGCTCCCACCGCGCCCAGCTTCGGGTCGGCAAGGCATTCATCCAGCATCCGCCTTAGCCATAACGGGTCATCAACAAACACGTCATTGTTAAGGAACAACAGAAACTCATGTTTCGCCGCCCGCACGCCAATATTGTTAATCCGCGAATAATTGAACGGCTCAGCAATCCGGATCACCTTGGTCTCCGGCATATTCGCCTGGGCTGTGGTAAACGTCTCAGCCTCGGCTGAGCTGGACCAGTTATCCAGCAGGATGATCTCATAAGGCACATCCTTCGTGTGCTTACGAATCGCCTCCACACATTCCTTTGTCATCCCAATATGATCACGGAACGGGATCAAAATGGAAACTCCCGCCACCTTCCGGGCCTTAGCCGGAAACTGCCACTCCACCTGATAGCAGGTCAGCCCGCCCCGGCTCTTCACCTTCGCGGGCAGCCCCCTCCGGCGCAAATGCCCCAGAACCGCCGCCTCCCCGGCTGTCACGGCCTTAGGCTTGGCCTGCGCCCCCGCGGCGGCCGTCGAACTGCCCGTTTTGCGCCAATGATACAGCACCTCGGCCACATGGTGGATCTCCCCAGGCGCCAGACGCTCACACAGCCGCAGCAGCAAGTCATGGTCCTGCGCCCCGTCCAGCACCGGATCCAGCCCACCAACCTCGCGCAATACCCCCGCATCAACCATTACAAAATGGCAAATGTAATTGATATCCAACAAAAACCGGTAGTTAAAATCCGGCTTGAAGTGCGGCTCGCACAGCGCGCCAGAACGCTCCACCTTATCCTCGTCGGAATACAGCAGCTTCGCCCCCGTCGCCCGCCGCGCGCGCAGCATCACTTCCAGCGCCGCCGGTTCCAGCAGGTCGTCATGGTCGAAAAACGCAATCACCTCACCCTTGGCCGCCGCCAGCGCGTCATTCGTGGCCCTGGCGATCCCCCCGTTGCGCTTGCGCGGCAGCAGCCGGATCCGCCTGTCAGCCTTGGCCAGCTCCTTCATCGCCGCGGTCAGCTCGGGCTGGCCGCTGGCGTCGTCCACCAGCAACAACTCCCAGTTTTCGTAGCTCTGCCGCCGCACAGAATCCACGGCAGCCAGAAAATCCCCGATTCCTGGCCGGTATACCGGGCAAATCACCGAAACCAGCGGCCGTTCCTCCGGCAGCATCCCGTAGCGCATCTCGGCCCTGGCCGCCGCCAACGGCAACGAGGCCGTGGCCCAGCGTTGGTAGTCATCCAGCATATAGCGCTCGCGCGGCAGCGCGGTCTGCAAATCCCGCTTCAGCCTGAAGGCGAAGGCGAACAGCTCATCGGTCCTGGCGATCAGGTTCTCAATCTGCTCCCGCGCCGCCATCGACGGAAATTCAATCTCAAGCGGCGACCCGCGCAATTCCTCCCGCTCCGGCATGGCGAAGAACTGCAGCGTCATACGTGGCCGGCGCAGCCCCTCGGGCAGATAAAAGCTGAACCCGCAAGCCGCATCACCGCCAGTAGCCCCGGCCACATCGCCGCGGAACTGGTCCGCCGTCACCTCGGCAATCGGCTGCCCAACATCGGTCACCAGAATCCGCATGCCGCCCAGCTTGGTCCCGGCGCGCTCATCCACACGCAGTGCCCAGCCCTGGATCAGCCCGCCCACCAGCCCATCCACCACGGCTTCCACCCGCGTGGACTTGGCCAAGCAAAAGCTCAACGCCGCCATTACCCCGTTGCGGGAGGACAAAGGCACCTCAACCCCATCCAGCGTGGCAAAGGCCATCGAGTGGCGCAGCCCATCATGGTAGCGCTCAGGAATAGCGTAGTAAAACCCAATCCGGCTATTCGCCTGGGTCACCAGCTTGGCATCATCGCGGTGCAGGTCACAGGCCACTACGTCGGCGATCACGCCGTCGATCATCACCCGCAACCTCTGGCTCGCGGCCGGGGCGTCGAAATCCACCGCCCAGCCGCCCACCCCAGCTTCATCGATCCTGTCAACAAAACACAGCAGCCGCCGCTCCGCCGCCACGGTCTGTTTCCGGCTCACGCTTTTCCTGGTCGTCATAATTTAGCCTTCCACTTCGGCGGTCTCCAGCGCCTTCGGCAACACCCTCGCCAAGCGCTCCGCCCATTCAGCCTGTCCCGCCTCACCGGCGATCAAATCCTGCCGAATCTCTATCTCCAGATAATCCAGCCCCCGCGCCTCGGCATGCACCGGCACGCCGTAATCGCTCTCATCCGTCAGCCGGTAGGGTGCGTTTTCCCCCACCACCAGCCCGCCCTCTTCCCGCAGCAGCTCGGCCAGCGCGAGCGAGAGCCTGGGGCCGCGGTTATACAGCACCGCCACATGCATCGGCCGCGCCTGCTCCATATAAACAGGTGTAAAACTATGCATGGCGACATAAACAGGCCGCCCCCGCCCCCCGATCAGCGCCTCGATCGCCGCATGATACGGCTCGAAGATCGCCCGCCGCCGCGCCGCCTTGGCCGCTTCGTCCAACCCCTTATTACCCGGGATCTCCGTCGCCTCGCTCACCTCGGGAAAGGCGCTCGCCACACCCGGCTTGCGGTTGCAGTCCACCACCAGGCGCGAATACACCTGCAACACCGCCGGCGCATCCAGCAGGGCGCTCAGCCTGCGCGTCACCCCGGCAATGCCTATGTCCCAGGCGATATGCCGCTCCATATCCGCCGCGCTCACGCCCAAATCCCCCAGCACGCGCGGAATGGCCCGCCCGGCATGGTCCGCGGTCAGCAGAAACCGGCTTTCCCCCTCGGGGCGCAGCAGCTCGACCGGCGCCGCCTCATCCGCACCCAGCACGCCAGCGCTCACCTCACGGCCTCCACACGATCTGCTCCGGCGCCATCGCGCGCGGATCGTACTCAATCATCTCGCCATTCATCACCGAGACCCCGGTCAGCGCCAGCAGAAACCCCCAATGGCTAACGAGCAGCGTCGTCTCATGGTCACCGCGCTTGGCCATGGCGGCGCGGAAATCATCGGCCCTGCGCCTCGTCTGCTCCTCGTCCTCTTCCCCGTCATGCCACCATTGGGCCGGCAAATGCCCGAATTCATGCTGCGGAAACCGCTCCGCCAGCACATCGGGGTGCGAGCCGACATCGCACACAAAGGCCGTTCGCTCGCGCACCTGCTGCATCACTTCCACGCTCACCCCCGGCAAGCCGAGAAAGGGCTGCGCCGTCTGCAACGCCCGCGTATAGGGCGAGACGATAATCCTCGTCAGCCCGGCATCGCGCAACCGCTCGGCGGCCTGCCGCGCCTGCTCATGCCCCAGCGGCGTCAGCTCCGGGTCCTCGATCCCCGGATCCCGCCTCGTCTCGGTAAAGTGCAGATTGAAATAGCTTTGCCCATGACGCAGCAAAAACATAGCTTTTCCTTACAACTCCCCTGGCACAAACAATACCCGGGCCAATCTTTATTCTATCTTTATGTCCCAGGGGTTACCAGTTGGCCAGCCTGGATCATCTGCTTGCTTTCATCTAAGCCTTGTCGCAGAGTTTCCCCTACAGAGGGTTCAGTGCAGGCAAACGCTTTACAATCCCTTGGCGGTTTCCCCGTCATTCTGATCATTTTCGCAGGTGTGGCGATCTTCCTCGTCCTGCGTCTGCGCAGCGTGCTCGGCCGCCGCGTGGGGTTCGAGCGCCCGCCCATGCCCCAGGGCCCCATGGCAAACCAGCCCTCCGGCCCGGTCATCGAGGGTCAGGCCCTCCCCGCGCAATCCGGCCACCCAGTGCCCGACCCCAGCTCGCCCCTGGGCCAAAAGCTGATGCAGATCGTCAGCCGCGACCCGCATTTCGACCCGCCGGCCTTCCTCGCTCAGGCCGAAACCGCCTTCCGGCAGATCGTCACCGCCTTCGCCGCCGGCAACCGCGCGGCCCTGCAACCCCTGCTCACCGAACATGTGTTCGAGACGTTCGACGCCGCGATCCGCGAGCGCGAACAGGCGGGCGAGCGCCACCAGACCGAGATTAAATCCATCCCCGAAATCCGCATCGAGGACGCCCAGCTCCTGGGTGACACCGCCGCCATCGTGCTGCGCTTCACCTCGGATCAGGTGAACATGGTGCTGGACGCTTCCGGCAACCCCAAGATCGGCACCGACGCCGTGACCGAGCTCACCGATCTCTGGACCTTCGAGCGCGACCTCAAGAGCCCGGCCCCCGTCTGGCGCCTCGCGGCCGCACGCAACGGCTGACCCCCATGCTCCGCCTTTCCCGCCGCCGCCTCTGGCCTGCCCTCTCGTTCCTGGCGCTGGCCGGCTGCGTGCAGCCGCAAAACGGCGCCTCGCTCAACCTGCCCGGCACGCCGCCCGGCACCGCCGTCTCCTTCTCCGACCTTCCCGGTTGGAACGCCGACAATGCTTCCGCCGCGCTGGAAGCCTTCGTCACCGGCTGCCAGACCATCACCACCATGCCGCCCGACCAATCCCTCGGCGGCTCCGGCCTCGCCCAATCCGCGGGCGGGCAGGCCGGGCAATGGGCCTCCGCCTGCGCCGCCGCCAAGGCCATCGCCCCCAACGACGCCCCCGCCGCGCGCCAGTTCTTCGAGACCTATTTCATCCCCTACGCCGTCTCCGGCCAGGCGTTGATCACCGGCTATTTCGAGCCCGAATTCCCCGGCTCCAAGAACCCCGCCCCCGGCTACACGGTGCCGCTCTACTCCAAACCGGCGGACAACACCCTCGCCTCCCTGCCCCGCTCGGCCATCGACGCCGGGGCCCTGACCCGCAAAACCCCGGTCACCGCCTATCTGGCCGACCCGGTGGACGCCTTCATGCTGCAAATCCAGGGGTCCGGGCGCATCCTGCTCTCCAACGGGCGCACATTGCGCGTTGGCTTCGGCGGCCAGAACGGCCAGCCCTACACCCCCATCGGCCGCATCCTGGTGCAGCGGGGCGATCTCTCGCAGGACGATGTCAGCTACCAGAGCATCTCCGCTTGGCTGAAGGCCCACCCCGACCAAGCCCAGGGGATCATGGAGCAGAACGCCCGCTACGTGTTCATCAAGCCGCTCGGCTATTTGCCGGACGACGAAGGCGCCCCCGGCTCGCTCGGCGTTCCCCTCACCGCCGGGCGCTCTCTGGCGGTGGACAAATCCATCATCCCCCTCGGCACCCCCGTTTTCGTCGCCACCACCGACCCCATCACCCAATCCCCGCTCGAGCGCCTGACCATCGCGCAGGACACGGGCGGCGGCATCCAAGGGCCGGATAGGGCCGACCTCTTCTTCGGCGCCGGAGCCGACGCCGAAACCACCGCCGGCTCCATGCGCCAGCCGGGTAAACTTTTCGTGCTGCTCCCCAAACCAGCCGGGCAATAGGGCATAAACTTGCCGCCGCCGCGCCAAACCGGCTACAGCGGCGCAAAAGCATCAGGGTGATATGAATGAGTTCTGAAACGCACCACGGCCACGGTGCCAACGAACAGCTGCGCCTTGGCGCCCTTATCGGCGTTCTCGGCGTGGTTTATGGCGATATCGGCACCAGCCCGCTCTACGCGCTGCAAACCTGCCTGAGCTATTTCACCCACCGCACGCTCGCCAATGCCGATATTCTGGGCATGCTCTCCCTCATCACCTGGGCGCTGATCATCACGGTGACGCTGAAATACGTCACCTTCATCATGCGCGCCGACAATAACGGCGAGGGCGGCACCCTCTCCCTCATGGCGCTGGCCAGCCGCGTCTCCCGCAGCGACCGCACCCGCTTCACCCTGGGCATGATCGGCATCATCGGCGCCGGGCTGTTCTTTGGCGACGGCGTCATCACCCCCGCCATCTCCATCCTCTCGGCGGTCGAGGGCATCGAGGTCGTCTCGCCTGAGACCTCCCATCTCGTCCTGCCCATCGCCCTGTTCGTGATTCTCTTTTTGTTCCTGGTCCAGCGCCATGGCACAGGCAAAGTGGGCCGCGCCTTCGGGCCGGTCATGGTGGTCTGGTTCCTCTGCCTCGGCGCCCTCGGCTTCGCCCAGATCATCCACCACCCCTTCGTGCTGGAGGCGCTCAGCCCCAGCTTCGGCATCGAATTCCTCATCAACCACGACACCATGGCCTTCGTCACGCTGGGTGCGGTGGTCCTGGCCGTCACGGGCGCCGAGGCGCTCTATGCCGACATGAGCCATTTCGGCAAAAAGCCGATCCGCGTTTCCTGGCTGTTCTTCGTGCTGCCCTGCCTCATCCTCAACTATTACGGCCAGGGCGCGCTGGTCATCTCCAACCCCTCGGCGGCCGATAACCCCTTCTACAAGCTCGCCCCGCACTGGATGCAGGTGCCGATGATCCTGCTCGCCACCCTGGCCACGGTCATCGCCAGCCAGGCGGTCATCACCGGCGCATTCTCGGTCTCGCGCATGTGCGTGCAGCTCGGCCTGCTGCCGCGCATGGAGGTCCGCCACACCAGCGCCATGGAAGCCGGGCAGATCTACGTGCCCCAGATCAACACCATCCTGGCCATCGGCGTGGTGATGCTGGTGCTCACCTTCGGCTCCAGCGCCTCCCTGGCCTCGGCCTACGGCATCGCCGTCACCGGCACCTTTCTGTGCGACAACACCCTCGCCGCCTTCGTCTACCGCCGCGAATTCGGCTGGAAGCGCTGGGCGGTCATCGCCCTGTTCGGCTCCATCGGCGTGGCGGATTTCGCCTTCTTCGCCGCCAACTCGATGAAGATCTTCGAGGGCGGCTGGGTCCCTCTGGCCATCGGCTCGAGCATCATCCTGGTCATGACCACCTGGCGGCGCGGCCGCGGGCTGATCATGGCCCGCTGGGTGCAGGACTCCCTGCCCCTCTCCTCCTTCCTGGCCCGCCTGCCGCAATCGCGCATCGTGCGCGTGCCCGGCACGGCGGTGTTCATGACCGGCAATCTGGACTTCGTGCCCAACGCGCTGCTGCATAACCTCAAGCACAACAAGGTGCTGCACGAGCAGGTGTTCTTCGTCACCGTCCGCAACCTCGAAGTCCCCTATGCCGACCCCGCCGACCGGGTGAAGGTCAAGGAGGCATCGCCGGGCATCTATAAAGTGTCGCTGTTCTACGGCTTCATGGAGAGCCCGAACGTGCCGCAGGCGCTGGAGAGTCTCTCCGCCCAGGGCATCGACTTCAAGGCCATGCAGGCCAGCTACTTCCTGGGGCGCGAGACCGTGGTCCCCGCCTCGGTGCCCAAGCTGCGCTTCATCCGCCGCTGGCTGTTCCTGTTCATGGCCCGCAACGCCATCCCGGCCACCGAGTTCTTCCGCATCCCCTCGGACCGCGTGGTCGAGCTCGGCGTCCGCATCGCGGTTTAACTGACAAAAACTTTTGGGTGCCGCCTTTTGTACAAAAAAGGCGGCATTTTCTTTGCGGCTTTTTGAGAGAAGCTGCGCCAAAAACCTCTGTTACTTTGCGCTGGGGCTCACGTATCGGCCTTTGCGGCCGTCTCTAACACCCAGGCCCGGCAGGCCTCGGCATCGGCCACACAGCCACCGTCCAGCCACCAGCCCTGAGCCTCGCGCAACAGCGCCCCCAGCCTTGGCCCCGGCGGAATCCCCAGCGCGGCCAGATCCCGCCCTTGCAGCGGAAATACCGGACGCGCCATCCCCAGCAGCCGCGTACGCAAGCCATCCCATTCCGGCCCCGCACCGCCATACAACCAGCTCCGGTCCACCAGCACCGCCGCCTCATTCACCGCCAGCGCCCGGCGCAAAACCGCGTCATCATCCTCGGGGTGCGGCATCTCCCGGCGCATCAGCTTGTCCAGCCGCGCCTCCTCTCCCCGGCTCAACCGCCATTTTCCGGCAAAAGCCGCCACATTCCCCGGGCCCAAAGCCGCCATCCGCAACAACGGATCCACCGGCCCGCCGCGCGCCACCAACAAGGCCAAGCGCTCCACATCCGCCCCCGGCAGCACCAGCTCCAATACCCCGGTCTGCACCATCAGCCGCAACGCGGCCACCGGATCAGTCGCCTTAAGGATCAGCTTGATCTCGCTCCACACCCGCTCGGCCGAGAGGCTCCTCACCCCCTCACGCAGCGCGATAATCGCCGCCACCGCCTCGGCATCCGGCTCGCCCTGGGCATAGCGGGCATAAAACCGGAAAAACCGCAGCACCCGCAGATAATCCTCCCGGATGCGCCTCGCCGCCTCGCCCACAAACCGCACCCGCCCGGCGGCCAGATCCTCCCGCCCGCCGAAATAATCGTACACCGTGCCGTTCCTGATGGCGGACATGGCGTTGATGGTGAAATCCCGCCGGCTCGCATCCTCGCGCCAGTCGTCAGTATACTCCACCACGGCATGCCGCCCATCGGTCGCCACATCCCGGCGCAGCGTGGTCACCTCGAACCCCCGCCCCTCGGCCACCACCGTGATCGTGCCATGCGCCAGCCCGGTCGGCACCGCCTTCAACCCCGCCGCGCGGGCGCGCTGCATCACCGTCTCGGGCGGCAATGGCGAGGCAAAATCCACATCCGCCACCGGGCAGCCGACCAGCATGTCGCGCACAGCGCCGCCCACCATCCGCGCCTCGGGCAGCGCGTCCCACACGCGGTCCATGCCGGGCAGGCTGATCATGCCTCCCCCCGCAGACGCAGGGCCAGACGGCGTAAAATTTCCCCCGTCGCTCCCCAGATCACATGGTCCGGGTGCGGCCAAACGCTGAACGCCAGCTCCCGCCCGCGTATCACCGCCCGCCGCCGCTGCGGCAGCGCCGGGTCCAGCAGCATCTCGAAGGACAGGCAGAAAATCTCCTCCACCTCACCCGGCTCCGCCTGCAATCGGACATTTCTGGGCACCAGCCCGATCACCGGCGCGATATGGAAACCGGTCAGGGTCACATGGTCATCCATCCGCCCGAGGATTTCCACACATCCCGGATCCAGCCCGATCTCCTCCCGCGCCTCGCGCAGCGCCGCCGCCTCGGGCGAAGCATCGCCGGGCTCGATCTTCCCGCCAGGAAAAGACACCTGCCCCGCATGGCTCGGCATCGCCGCCGCGCGCCTTGTCAGCCACACGCCCCGTTCCGGCTCCAGCGCCACCAGCACCGCCGCGGGCTTATGCCGGGGGGCTGAAACCTGGGCATGGGCAACCCCGGGCGGCAGCCTGCGGCGCAACTCCGCTTCAGTCAGGGTCACGGCCAAGGCCGCTCAGTCTTCGCAGCAGGAGGACAGATCGCCGAGCGAGAAAAACGCCCCCTGGCTCCACACCCCAAGCACCTTGCGCCCGCGCAGCATCCCGGGCTCGGCCAGGGCCACCAGCTCGTAATAGGTCGCGCGGTTAATCCGCGCCTCAATCGGGTATCTGCCTCTGCCATCACGCACATGAAGATAAGGCGTCGGCTCGCAGCTGAGCAAATCATGCGCGATGCGAATAGGATGCTCCGGCCCGGCGGTGATGCATTTATCGGTATTCGTGCGGAAGTACAGCACCTGATCGCGCCCATGGCCCTTCCAGCACAGCTCCACCGCCACCAGCGGCGCGTCCTCCACCTCTATCCGCCCGCGCTCCACGGGGGTTTCCAGCAGATAGCGCCCCTCCTCATCGCGCGTCAGCACCGATGAGAACAAACACACCATCTCCTTACGGGCAATCGGGCTGCCTTTATAAAGCCACGTGCCATCCCGGCGGATCAGGAACGGAAGCTCGCCCTGCGCCGCGGTGCAAGGGGCGACATGCGCCTCCGCGCAAGGTTGCTCAGCCCTTTCGTTCACGATCCGTTATTTCCATTACCGCCACAGCCAGATTTGTTTTCCATATAGGTGGTGCCACGGCATAATCAAATCCCGCCACACCCTCCCGTTGCGGGTCTGTCATCTTTCCGCCGCCCTTGCAAAACCGCCCCGAAACCAAAGCTTAACCCGATTTTCCTTGACACGGCGCGGCCAAAAAGCGCGAAATTAAGGCAGGTCCACGGGAGGTTCAGTGAATTTGCGCTTGACCTGTCTCTTCACCACGCGCTTTTCCGTCCGGCAAAACCGGATGGACTTAGACGTATGAACGCGACGGACCGCAAACTCCGCAAACTGCATGTCGTGACGCATGGCTGCCAGATGAACGTGTACGACAGTGCGCGCATGGCGGACGTGCTGCGCCCCCTGGGCTACACCACGGTGGAAAGCCCGGAAGAGGCGGACATGGTGATCATGAACACCTGCCACATCCGCGAGCGGGCGGAGGAGAAAGTGTTCTCCAATCTCGGCCGCCTGCGTGTCCTTAAAGAAGAGAAGGGCGGCGAGATGATGATCGCCGTCACCGGCTGCGTCGCCCAAGCCGAGGGCAAGCTCATCACCCAGCGCGCCCCGTTCGTCGATCTCGTGGTCGGCCCGCAGGCCTATCACCGCCTGCCGGAACTCATCGCCCAGGCCCACCGCAAACAGGGCGCGGTGATCGACACCGAATTCCCCGCCGAGCAGAAATTCGACCATCTGCCGGACGCCGCCGCCCCGCAGGGCGTGGTCTCCTTCCTCTCCATCCAGGAAGGCTGCGACAAATTCTGCTCCTTCTGCGTCGTGCCCTATACGCGCGGCGCGGAAGCCTCCCGCCCCGTGGCGAGCGTGCTGGCCGAGGCCCGGCGCATGGTCGCGCAAGGGGCCAAGGAGATCGCGCTGCTGGGCCAAAACGTGAACGCCTATCACGGCGAAGGCCCGGATGGATCCACGTGGAGCCTTACCCGCCTGCTGGCCGAACTGGCGGAAATCGAGGGGCTGGAGCGCCTGCGCTACACCACCTCCCACCCCAACGACATGGATGACGAGCTGATCCTGGCCCACCGGGACAACGCCAAGCTCATGCCCTTTCTGCACCTGCCCGTGCAGTCCGGGTCGGACAAAATCCTCCAGGCCATGAACCGCAAGCACACGGCCGACGCCTTCCGCCGCATCGTGGAAAAACTCCGCAACGCGCGGCCGGACATCGCCCTGTCCTCCGATTTCATCGTCGGCCACCCCGGCGAGACCGATGCCGATTTCCAGGACACAATGAAACTGGTCCGCGAGACCGGCTTCGCCCTGGCCTACTCCTTCAAATACTCCCCGCGCCCCGGCACCCCCGCCGCCGGGCTGGGGCAGATCCCCGAGGACGTGAAGGATTCCCGCCTCTACGAACTGCAAGCCGAGCTGCGCCGCCAGCAGGACGATTTCAACGCCGCCACCGTGGGGCTGACCACGCCCGTGCTGTTCACCGGCAAAGGCCGTCACGAGGGGCAGATCGCCGGGCGCTCGCTCTGGCTGAACCCGGTGGTGGTCGAGCACCCGACGGAACTGACCGGCGAGATTCACATGGTGAAAATCACCCGCAGCAACCCCAACTCTCTTATCGGCACTCTCATCAGCAAGGAGCAAATCGCCGCTTGAGCCAGATCATCATCTCACCCGCCTCCAATCCCGCCCCGCTGGCGCGTCCCCTCACCATGACCTTCGGCGACAACGCGCTCCTGTCGTTACTGCTGGGGGATCATGACCGCCATCTCGCGCGCATCGAGCAGCGTCTCGGCGTGCGTCTGGCCTGCCGTGGCAACCGCATCTCCATCTCCGGCACGCCGGAGCAGATGGCCGCGGCCGAAGCAGCACTGGCAGCCCTCTACCGGCAATTGGAACATGGCGAGATGATCGACGGCCCGAAGGTGGACGCCGTTCTGCGCCTGACCGACCCGGCCACCGAGCCGCGCCTGCCGCTCTCGGACATGCCGGCCATCCGCACCCGCAAGGGTGCCGTCGGCCCGCGCAGCAACGGCCAGGCCGCCTATATGGAACTGCTGGCCAAGCACGAGATGGTCTTCGCCCTCGGCCCCGCCGGCACGGGCAAAACCTACCTCGCCGTGGCCCAGGCCGTGGCCATGCTCATCGCCGGCAAGGTGGACCGCATCGTGCTCTCCCGCCCGGCGGTGGAGGCGGGCGAACGCCTCGGCTTCCTGCCCGGCGACATGAAGGAGAAAGTGGACCCCTACCTGCGCCCGCTTTACGACGCGCTGAACGAAATGCTGCCGGGTGAGCAATTCACCAAGCGCCTCACCACCGGCGAGATCGAGATCGCCCCGCTCGCCTTCATGCGCGGGCGCACGCTGGCCCATGCCTTTGTCATCCTGGATGAAGCCCAGAACACCACCCCGGTGCAGATGAAGATGTTCCTCACCCGCATGGGCGAGGGCACGCGCATGGTCATCACCGGCGATCTCTCCCAGATCGACCTGCCCCCCAACACCCGCTCAGGCTTGGCGGACGCGCTGGAAACGCTGGAAGGCATCCAGGGCATCGGCGTGGCGCGCTTCGCCAATTCGGATGTCGTGCGCCATCCGCTGGTGGGCCGTATCGTCGAGGCCTACGACCAGCGCCATGCCGCGGCCAAGGAACATGCCCGCGAAAGGCAGGGCTGACACGCTGCTTGTTGACTTGCCCGTGCGGGTTTGCAAACAGATTGAAGTATAAATGGAACCTGGAAGTACAAGCCCCTTCGGGGGAGTTGAGATCATCGTCACGGACCGGCGCTGGCGCCGGCACGTGCCGCGTTTATCCCTTATTGTGCAGCGGACGCTGGCCGCCGCCGGATGCGGCGCCGATGTGGTGCTCACCGATGACCGCACGGTCAAACGGCTGAACTACCGCGACCGCGGCAAGAACAAGCCGACCAACGTGCTCACCTACGCCAACCCGCCCGAGCTGCTTCTGGCCTTCGGCGTGGTGGCGCGCGAGGCCGCGCACGAGGGCAAGAGCATCGTCCAGCATTTGCAGCATCTGCTGGTGCATGGCGCGCTGCATCTGCACGGTTATGACCACCACCATGCCGGCGAAGCGCGGGAGATGGAGGCCGAGGAGGCCCGCATCCTGTCGCGCCTGCACGTGCCCAACCCGTGGAAAAACCGATGAGCGGCGCCCTTTCCCGCCTGCTCAACCGGCTGCGCAACACCGAGCAATCGGTGCGCGAGTCCATTGCCGAGCTGGTGCAGGAAGCCGGCGGCGACGGTGCCGACGGCCCCGATGGCGAGCTGGCCGGGCTCACCTCGCATGAGCGCGCGCTCATCGCCAACGTGCTGCGCCTGCGCGAAATCACCGCCGACGACGTAATGGTCCCCCGGCCGGACATCATCGCCATGCGTGCCGACGTCTCGCTGGACCAGGCCCTGAAGCTGATCCGCGAGGAAGGTCATTCCCGCCTGCCCGTCTACCAAGAGCATCTCGATGACCTCGTCGGCATGGTCCATATCAAGGACGTGTTCGCCTATACCGGCCCGGCGGCGGAGTTCTCGCTGGAGAAAATCCTCCGCAAGCCGCTGCTCGTCGCGCCCCAGATCTCGGTGCTCGACCTGCTGCTGCAAATGCGCCAGACCCACACCCACCTTGCTTTGGTGGTGGACGAATACGGCGGCGTGGACGGGCTGGTGACAATCGAGGACCTCGTCGAGACCATCGTCGGCGATATTTCCGACGAGCACGACGAAATCGAGGGCCCGATGCTGGTCGAACGCCCGGACGGCATGCTGGAGCTGAACGCCCGCCTGCCGGTGGAGGAGTTCGAGGCCAAGCTCGGCCCTGTCCTCACCGAGGATGAGCGCGAAGCGGATATCGAGACCATCGGCGGGCTGGTGTTCAACCTCGCCGGACGGGTTCCCGCCAAGGGCGAGATCATCCGCCACCCCTCGGGCATCGAGTTCCTGGTGCTGGAGGCCGATGCAAGGCGCATCCGCCGCCTGCGCGCCCGCCCCCCCGCCGAACAGAGCGAAGCCGATCCCCCGGAACCAGCGCCGCAGGCATGAAAACCATGTCCTGCGAGGCGCATGGGTGGGATGCTGAGAACGGGAAAGCCGGGAAACACGCGGGAAAACGGAGAATGTCCCAACGCGACACTCTCTTGTATAAGCACGCGTTCAATGGGTATGTAAGTTGGTCATAAAGAAGCCCCGAAAGATTTGCTATAATGGGTGAGTTGCGAAAAACGAAGGTTTTGATCATCGGCGCTGGCCCGGCGGGCTATACGGCGGCGATCTACACCGCGCGCGCCAACCTTCAGCCCGTTCTCGTGGCCGGGCTGCAGCCCGGCGGCCAGCTCACCATCACCACCGAGGTCGAGAATTACCCCGGCTTCGCCGAGCCCATCCAGGGCCCCTGGCTGATGGAGCAGATGGCCAAGCAGGCCGAGCATGTCGGCACCGAGATCATGTACGACCTGATCACCAAGGTCGATTTCTCCGCCCGCCCCTTCCGCGCCATAACCGATGGCGGGGTGGAGTTCGAGGCCGAGACCGTGATCATCGCCACCGGCGCGCAGGCGCGCTGGCTGGGGCTTGAGTCCGAACATAAATACCAGGGCGCTGGCGTCTCCGCCTGCGCCACATGCGATGGCTTCTTCTACCGCGGCAAGACCGTCGCGGTGGTGGGCGGCGGCAATACGGCGGTGGAAGAGGCGCTCTACCTCACCCATCACGCCAGCCACGTCACCCTCATCCACCGGCGCGACAGCCTGCGCGCCGAGCGCATCCTCCAGCAGCGCCTGTTCGAGAACCCGAAGATTACCGTGATCTGGGACCACGCCGTGGATGAAATCCTCGGCTCCGGCACGCCCGAGGTTGTCACCGGCGCGCGGCTGAAGAACGTGAAGACCGGCCAGACCCAGGAGATCGGGGTGGACGGCGTGTTCATCGCCATCGGTCACTCCCCCACCACCGCCCTGTTCGCCGGGCAGGTGGAGCTGGATGGCGAGGGCTATGTGGTCACCAAGCCGGGCACCACCGAAACCAACGTGCCGGGTGTGTTCGCGGCGGGCGACGTGCAGGACAAGCTGTTCCGCCAGGCGGTCACCGCAGCCGGCACCGGCTGCATGGCGGCGCTGGAAGCCGAGAAATTTCTGAGCCAAATTCCGTTGCATGTGAACGAGGCCGCATAATGTCGGGGCAAAAAATGGACTGGGATAAGCTGCGAGTCTTTCACGCTGTGGCCGAGGCTGGCAGCTTCACCCATGCTGGCGATACCCTGAACCTTAGCCAGTCCGCCGTTTCCCGGCAGATTTCCGCCCTCGAGGAAGCCCTCTCCGTTCCCCTCTTCCACCGCCATGCACGCGGCCTCATCCTCACCGAGCAAGGCGAGGCGCTAAACCGCACGGTGCGCGAGGTCTTCGCCAAACTGGCCATGACCGAGGCCCTGCTGGCCGAAAGCAAGGAAAAACCCGCCGGACGGCTGAAGGTGACCACCACTCACAGCTTCGGCGTGACATGGCTGGCCCCGCGGCTGAAGAACTTCATCACCTCGCATCCGGATGTCACCGTCTCGCTGCTGTTGGACGATACGGATCTCGACCTCGCCATGCGTGAGGCCGATGTCGCCATCCGCATGCACCCGCCCCATCAGCCGGACCTGATCCAGCGCCATCTGGGCGAGCTGAAGAGCCATATCTGGGCTTCGCCCGACTATGCGAAGACCCACGGCCTACCGGAAACGGTGGATGAGCTGGACAAGCACAAGCTCATCCTGTTCGGCGACCGCAAGCCCCCCGTGCCGGATGTGGACTGGCTCGGCGATCTCGGCCGCAAGGACGGCACGGCCCGCCGCGGCGCGCTGGAGATCAACTCCCTGCAAGCCATCCTGGCCTGTATCCGCGCCGGGCTGGGTATCGGCGCCGTCCCGGATTATCTGGTGCAGGACACCACCGGCCTCGTTCCCGTGCTGCCGGATGTGAAAAAGCCGACCATCAACATGTACTTTGTCTACCCCGAGGAGCTGCGCAACTCGAAGCGCGTCTCCGTGTTCCGCGACTTCCTGGTGAATTGTATTTCGGAACGTAACGGAGCCAAGCACTAAATCCGGCGGTTTTCCTGTAATTTCTTGGTGCGCTGGAACAAGAAGATACAAAAAATCAACCGGATTACGAATTTAACACTTAAAATTCTCAGGCTGTGGCTTATATACAACACGTCCGGTGCGAGCCGGACATCATCCGGTTCAGTCGAGCCGGATTGGGACTTCGGTCCCAACGTCTCCCAGACGTGAAGCCTCCCTGTTGACTTGACCCGCTGGCCCGACAACGTGGCTGGCGGGTTTTTTTATTCGCTATGGCAGCGCATTTGCCCTTTATCCCCGGTCATCGTATCCTTTTCGCAACGCACAACACAGCAAGAGGAACACGCCATGACCGATGTTTTCGTTCTCTCCGGCCAGCGCACCGCCATCGCCGATTACGGCAAGGCCCTAAAGGATATTCCTCCCACCAAACTGGGCGAGATCGCCATCCGCGCCGCCCTGGCCAAATCGGGGGTCGAGGCCAAGGACATCCAGCAGGTGGTGCTGGGCAATGTCATCCACACCGAGCCGAAGGACGCCTATGTCTCCCGCGTCGCGGCGGTGAATGCGGGCATCCCGGTCGAGGCTCCGGCGCTCACCGTCAACCGCCTGTGCGGCTCCGGCCTCCAGGCCGTGGTTTCGGCGGCGCAGAGCATCATGCTGGGCGATGCCTCCCTGGCCGTGGCCGGCGGCGCTGAGTCGATGAGCCGTGGCGGCTACCTGCTGCCCGCCGAGCGCTGGGGTGCCCGCCTGGGCGACGGCAAGGTGCTGGACATGGTGGTCGGCGCGCTGAACGATCCGTTCGGCCACGGCCATATGGGCATCACCGCCGAAAACGTCGCCGCCCGCTACGGCATCACCCGCGAGCAGCAGGACGCCTTCTCCGCTGAATCCCACCGCCGCGCCGCCGCCGCCATCGCCGCCGGGCATTTCAAGGAGCAGATCACCCCGGTCGAGCTGCCCTCCCGCAAGGGCACCGTCATTTTCGATACCGACGAACACCCGCGCGCCGAAACCACCGCCGAAGCCCTCTCCGGGCTGAAGCCCGCCTTTCAGAAGGACGGCACGGTCACCGCCGGCAACGCCTCCAGCCTCAACGATGGCGCCGCCGCCCTGGTGCTGGCGAGTGGTGCGGAAGTTGCCAGCCGTGGGCTGAAGCCGCTGGCGCGCATCGTCGCCTATGGCCATGCGGGCGTGGCGCCCGAGGTGATGGGCCTCGGCCCCATCCCGGCCTCTCAGAACGCGCTGCGCAAGGCGGGTCTCACCGTCGCGGATATCGATGTGATCGAGTCCAACGAGGCCTTCGCCGCCCAGGCTTGCGCCGTGGCGCACGATCTCGGCTTCGACCCCGCCAAGGTGAACCCCAATGGCGGCGCCGTGGCGCTCGGCCACCCGATCGGCGCTTCGGGCGCCATCATCGCCATCAAGGCCATTTACGAGCTGCACCGTATTGGCGGGCGCTACGCTCTGGCCACCATGTGCATCGGCGGGGGCCAGGGCATCGCCGTCATCTTCGAGCGGGTGTGAGTTTTTACCTGCACACGGCGGCGGGGCTGGTCCTCGCCGTCAAGGCGCAGCCGGGGGCCAGGAAGGTGCAGATCGGCCCCGTCCTGCCCGCCGCCGCCGCACCTGGCTGGCCGGAGGCGCGGCTGAAAATCGCCATCAACGCCCCGCCCGAGGACGGCAAGGCCAATGCCGCGATCATCTCGGCCCTGGCGGGCTGGCTGGGGGTAAAAGAGGCCGCCATCAGCCAGACGGCAGGCATGACCTCGCGCGAGAAGAAATTCCTCATCACCGGCCCGGTCGCAGTGCCGGAAGTCGCCTGAACTAACAGCGGCTTTTTGAAGCTTACTGCCCCCTGAGCAACGACAGCAGCGCACCGGGCGGCAGGTCCACCTGGGAGAACCCGGCAGGCGGCGTAAAATTCTCCGCCGGTTGCGCCGCGTAGGAGACGGACAACGCCGTCACATCCGCGCTGCCATTCGCGTCATGCCCCGAAAAATGCAGGATCACACCGCTGGCGGTAATGCACGCCGTGCCGCTCGCATGCTTGTCCAGCACCAGATATTTCTCGCAATCCAACCCGGCATAATGGCCCGTGCCCAGCGGGGTGAATTGCGCGCCGTCCGCGTTGTAGATCTCCCCGGTCAAAGCCGAGAAATCCGGCGCCTGCACCACGGCGCGCAAAGCGGGCACCACCACCTGCGCCTGGCCCTGGGGCAGGTTCGCCAGCACGTAATAGCCGCTCTGGCTCTCCACGCGGGCGAGCTGGTCGGCGGCGTCATAGGCCAGCTGGTAGGTCGCGGGGGCGCGGCCCGGCGCGGTGAGGCTGTAGGTCACCGCCACATCGCGCGAGGGCAGGATGACCGGATTGGCCAGCGCGGCGGCGGGAAGCAGGGCCGCGAGCACGGCCAGGGGCATATATTTGTTCATGGGGCCTCTTTTCGCATCGCCTCTATTTCCGCCCACAATGCGGCAAGATCAGGGCTGGCGGGAAACCGCGCATGGATTTCCACCGCATCGGCCAGGCGGCGGTGATAATCGTCGCGCGGGATCTCCACCGCCCCGAACCGGGCGAGATGCGTGGTGATGAATTGCGTATCGAGCAGCGTGTACCCGCCCAGGCGCAGCCGCGCCACCAGATGCACCAGCGCCACCTTCGAGGCATCGGTCGCGGTGGAGAACATGCTCTCGCCAAAGAACACCCCGCCCAGCGCCACACCGTACAGCCCGCCCACCAGCCTGCCATTCTCCCAGGTCTCGACACTATGGGCGAAACCCATCTCGAACAGCTCGGTAAAAAGCCGCTCGATCTCCTCATTGATCCAGGTCTCCGGCCGGTTCTCGCGGATCTCGGCGCAGGCGGCGATGGCGGCTGGAAAATCCGCATCGGCGGTCACGGTGAAGCGCCCTGAGCGCAACGTCTTCATCAGGCTGCGCGGGATGTGAAACCCATGCAGCGGCAGCACGCCGCGTTCCTCCGGGTCCAGCCAATGCAGGGTGCGGCTCTCCCGCGTCTCGGCCATGGGGAACAGGCCGAGCCGGTAGGCGCGGAGCAACAGATCCGGTGTAAGCAAGAAAGGCCGCGCGGACATGGGCAAGACCTCGCATATCGGCGGGGCGATTGCCAAGCCAAACCAAACGGACATGAAAAACCCCAGGTGTTTCCACCCGGGGCCAGAAGTTCCTGAGCTTGGCGATTGTTGTTGTTACTTACCTGACGGTGGAGGACATGGCCCAGAAATGGCCATGCACCAGGCCGTCGTCATGGTCGCGCTGTTCGGCGCGGTTTTCGTCCTCGCGGCGCTGGGCCTGGGCCTGCACCTGGGCGGCCACCACCGCATTGCCAGCTTCGCGCTGGCTCTGGGCCACGGCGTGCCCACCAAATCCATCGGGGGAGAAGGTCGGGAAAAGCTGAATACGCATGGTGAACTTCCTCTTGGTGATAACAATTTTTAGTTTTGAACCTTCCCGCGGCGCTGAGGGGCGATTGCAGGGAGACGTGATACGCGCCGCAGGAAGATCCTGAGGTCAAACTATTTACAATGTGCCGCGGCGTATATCGAAATCTGGCGGAAATCCGCGAAAACTGTGCGTGACTTTACTGTAAATTTTTGCTATTTGTAAAACATGTCAAAGGCAGCCATCGGCAAGACCATCCGCCGGCTCCGCATGGAGCAAGGCTATACCCAGCAAGGCTTCGCCCAGAAGCTCGGCATATCAACGTCTTACCTAAACCTTGTCGAGCACGACCAGCGCAACGTCACCGCCTCGCTGCTGTTCAAGCTCACGGATATCCTGAAGGTCGATCTCGCCGCCCTCTCCGGCGTGCAGGAGCGCGAATACGAGGTCGCCCTGCGCGAAGCCTTCGCCGACCCCGCTTTGGCGGTGGACCCGGTGCCTGATTCCGAGATCCAGACCCTCGCCGCCGCCCCCAACGCGGCCCGCGCCGTGCTGGCCCTGCACCGCGCCCTGGCCGGGGCGCGGGAGGAAGCCGGTGGCGGCATCACCTTACCCTCGGGCCGCAAGATCCTGCTACCCAACGAGGAAGTGCGGGATTTCTTTCACGACCACGAGAACCACTTCCCGGCGCTGGAGGACGCCGCCGAGCAGATCAGCGCCACGCTGGACACGGCCGCCGTCGGCACCAGCCACGCCTTAGCCGAGCGTCTGCGCCGCCAGCACGGGCTGGTGGTGAGCGTACGCCCCCTGCCCGGCGCGCTGCGCGTGTACGATGCCGCCAACCGCATGCTCACCCTCTCCGAGGATCTTCCCCGCGAGAGCCGCGGCTTCCAGATGGCCTTTCAGCTCGCTTTGCTCGAAGCCCGCGAGCCGGTGGAAAAAATCGTCAAACGCGCCAACCCGACAACGCGCGACGCCGCCGAGCTGCTGCGCATCGGGCTGCTGAACTACATCGCCGGGGCGCTGCTGATGCCCTACGAGCCGGTGCTCGCCGCCGCGCGCGAACGCCGTTACGACGTGGACGCCATCAGCGCCCGCTTCGGCGTGTCCTACGAGCAAGCCTGCCACCGCCTCTCCACTCTGCAACGCGCGGGCGCGCGGGGCGTGCCGTTCTTCTTCCTGCGCGCGGACCCGGCGGGCAATGTC
>DAIDJU010000166.1 GCA_027451225.1 Acidocella sp.
TGACGAGCGGCAGCAGCGCCACCAGCCCGAAGGCCCCGCGCCAACCGACCGTCTGGCCGATGAAATTGGCCAGCGGCACGCCGAAGATGGTGGCGATGGTCAGCCCCAGCAGCACGCGAGACATGGCCTGCGCGCGCTGACGCTCCGGCACCAGCGAGGCCGCGACCAGCACGGCCACGCCAAAATACGCTCCGTGCGGTAGCCCGGCGATGAAGCGGAACACCAGCATCCAGCCCGACGAAGGCGCGAAGGCCGTAAGCCCGTTACCGACGGCGTAAACCAGCATCAGCCCCACCAGCACGTCCCGCCGGGGCAGATGCGCCGCGGCCAGCGCCAGTACCGGCGCGCCGACCACCACCCCCAGCGCGTAGGCGCTGATAACGTGCCCCGCATCCGGCGCGCTCATCCCCAGCGCCGCGGAGAAATAAGGCAGCAGCCCCATGGTGCCGAACTCGGTGGTGCCGATGGCGAATCCCCCCATGGCCAGCGCGAACAGCGCGAGATTCACCTGCATCTTCTGCCGCGCAGCCTCCGTCATTATGACCCCCCAGACTTTACTGGCCGGGAGGTGATGCTGCGATGCAGCGATGTCAAGCTGACGGGCAGCGGGAGGCGGACAACCAAAATTAATCAAATCCCAACCAAGCCGTGCCATCCAGGAGAAATCGCCTGGCTCCGTAGGAAAAACATGCCGACCCACAAGCTCACCGTTCTTGCCGCCATGCTCCTGCTGGCCGCCTGTGCCGCCAAGCCGCCCGTGCCGGACAACACGACCTTCCTGTGCCACAGCACGTCCGACTGCGATGCGAAATGGGCTGAGGCCCTCGCCTGGGCCAACGAGAACGCCCCGCGCGGGCTGGCGCAGCAGACGGATAATCTGATCCAGGCCTATGGCTCGACCGATTACGACAATTACGGCAGCAACAGCTATTTCACCCTGGGGCTGGCCAACTACAACACCTCGCCGGGCTTCATCATCCAAAAGACCATGAGCCCCAACGGCGCGGCCGCCATCACCTTCCACACCAGCTGCGCCAGCCTGAGCCAATGCGTGCCCAGCCAGGAAACGGCGCGCGAGAGCTTCGCCGCCGCAATCGGCGAATAAAAAACCGCCGGGCGTTACCCCGGCGGCTGCGCTCTATTTAATGGCGGAAGCTGATCGCCCGGCCCGTGGGTTCGCCGGGCACCACGCCCTCGAACATCACCACATTGCCGCGGATGATGGTGGCCATCGGCCAGGCGGTGCAGTCGGTGCCGTCGAAGGGCGTCCAGCCGCACTGGCTGGCGATCATGCTGTTCTCAATGCGGCGCTTGGCCTTCATGTCCACGATGGAGAAATCGGCATCGTACCCGGCGGCGATGCGCCCCTTGCCCACCGCGCCGTAAATCCGCGCCGGGCCAGCCGACATCAAATCCACAAGACGCATGAGGGAGAGACGCCCGGCATTCACCTGGGAGAGCATCAGCGGCAGCATGGTCTGCACGCCGGTGAGGCCCGAATGGCAGGTCGGCCAGGGGCGCTCCTTGGACTCGGTGGTGTGCGGCGCATGGTCGGAGGCGATGGTGTCCGCCGTGCCGTCGGCGATGGCGGCCCAGGCTGCGTCCTGATGCTCCTTGGAGCGGATCGGCGGGTTCATCACCGCGTAGCCGCCCAGGCGCTCATAGGCTTCCGGCCCGCATTGCAGCAGATGGTTCACCAGCACCTCGCCGCTGATGAGATCCTTATGCTCCTTGATGAAGGCGAATTCCTCGCGCGTGGAAACGTGCAGGATATGCGCGCGCTTATTGGTCTTGCGCGCCAGAGCGGCGATGCGCCGCGCACCGCGATAGGCGCATTCCGGGTCGCGCCATTCGGCGTGAGAGGCATACGGGTCGCCGACCTGGAAGCGAGGCTTACGCTCACGAAGCCGGTACTCGTCCTCGGCGTGGAAGGCGACAAGATGGCGCGAGGAGCGCAGCACGCGCTCGATGCTCTCATCGTCCTCGACCAGCAGATCGCCCGTGGAAGACCCGGCGAACACCTTGATGCCGCACACGCCGGGCATCTCCTCAAGCTCCCCCACATGGTCGGCGTTCTCCTTGGTGGCGCCCACGTAGAAGCCGAAATCGCAATAGGTGTGGCCGGGGATGTACTCGTACTTGGTGCGCACGGTCTCGGCGTCCACCGTGGGGGGCTTGGTGTTGGGCATGTCCAGCGCCGTGGTCACGCCACCCAGCACGGCGGCCAAGGAGCCGGAGCGCATGTCCTCGACGCCCGGAATGCCGCCCTGCCCGCCATCGCGGAAATGCACATGCGGGTCGATGATGCCCGGCAGCACATGCAGCCCGGCGGCGTTGAACTCCTCGGACGCGGTGCCGAGATTTTTGCCGATGGCGGCGATCTTGCCGTGCTTCACGCCGATATCGGCTTCCACCTCACCCCAGGGGAGCACCACAACGCCGTCACGGATTAACAGGTCAAAACTCATATCTGCCTCAATGTCGAAAACACATCGCCCGCGGGGGGCAAATCCAGCACATGCCGGCGGTGCCAGAGCGCCGTGAATAATAGCACCCAGGCGGCAAAACCGGCACGTTTTTCCTCGGCGCGCTCGAGCAAGACGCGCACCCTGCCCGGCTCGGCAAGCTCGGCGATGACCGGCTGGCGCGCCAGCAGCTCGGACAAGGGCTTGGCCTGCGCGGCGATCCAGGCGCCCACCGGCACATCGAACCCCTGCTTGCGGGCGAAAGGCTGGGCGGCGGGGAGGTTCTTCTCCAGCCAGCGGCGCAGCAGATATTTGCCGAGCCGCCCGCGCACGGCCATGTTGTCCGGCAAGGAGAAGGCGAAGGCCGCCACCTCCTTGTCGATGAACGGGGTGCGGCCCTCGATGCCATGAGCCATCAGGCAGCGGTCGAGCTTCAGCAGCAGGTCATGCGGCAGCCAGTCGGCCATGTCGGTCATCTGCGCGCGCTTGAGGGGGGTGAGATGCCGGGCGGCTTGGCGCTCCGCCGTGGCGATGCCCTCGCGCCAGCCGCGTGGCGGGTGGCGGAGTACGTCCAGCCCATCGAACACGCCATGGGTGCGCATCTTTTTGGGGAAGAGCCGCCGCGCCGCCGTGCGATACCGGCCATAGCCCGCGAACATCTCATCCCCGCCCTCGCCGGAGAGGATCACCTTCACATCCCGGCGCGCCTCGCGGGCCAGGAACCAGCTGGGGATGATGGCGTAATCGGCCACCGGGTCATCCATGCAGGCGACGATCTCGGGCAGGTTCTCCCACATCATCGCCTGGGTGACCTCCACCCGCTCATGCCGCGCCCCCACGCTGGCGGCCATGGCGGCGGCGGCATCGCGCTCATCGGCCACGCCCGGCACGTCGAACCCCGCGGTGAAGGCCAGGACGGGGCTGGTGTTGAGCCGGGCCATCAAGGCGAGGATGGCGGCACTGTCGATCCCGCCGGAGAGGAACATGCCGTAGGGCACGTCCGAACGCTGGTGCAGCTCAACCGCCTCTTCCAGCACCGCGTCCAGGCGGTCGAGCGCATCGTCCTCATTTTCGGGCGGGGGCAATGGCGTGGGGAGAGCAAGACGCGTGCGGCGGCCGATCTGCCCTCGGCGGATCGTCAGCGTCTCGCCCGGCAGCACGCGCTCTATCCCTGCGAAAATGGTGCGCGGCCCGGTGGTGAATTGCAGGTTCAGCAGCTCATCGAGCTTCCGCGGCAGCACGCGGCGCGGCACAATTCCCGCCTCCAGCAGCGCCCGCGGCTCCGAGGCGAAGGCAAGGCCACTCTCCCCCTTGGCGATGTAGAGCGGCTTCATGCCGAACAGATCGCGCGAGAGGGTGAGGGTGTGGAAAGCGGCATCGTGGATGGCGATGGCGTACATGCCGCGCAGATGCTCGGCGTAATTGGCGCTGGCGCGGGAGAACACTTTCAGCGGCGTCTCGCAGTCGCTCTGGGTGGCGTACTCGCCGCCGAAGCTCTCGCGCAGCTCCCGGTAATTATAGATCTCGCCATTGGCGACGAGGGTGAGCGGGCCGTCATGGAAGGGTTGGTCGCCGGTGGCGAGGTCGATGATGGCGAGCCGCGTATGCAGCAGCGCGCCGTGATCGGCGGTGTAGCCCCCATGCCCGTCCGGCCCGCGATGCGCAAGTGCCGCGGTCATGCGCTCCAGCATGGCCGGGTCCAGCGTCTTGCCAGGGTACAGCGAGATGCCCGCGATGCCGCACATCAGCGCAACACCCGGCCGAAGAAGTCGAGCCAGATGGCGGTGACGGCTGTTTCGGAGAATTCGCGCTCGAAGCGCTCGCGCCCCGTGGCGGCGAAGTTGGCGCGCAGCCCCGCATCGCCCAGCAGCAGCCGTGCGGCCACGGCAAACCGCATTGCATCGTCCACCGGCACCAGCAGCCCGTCCTCGCCGTCGCGGATCACCTCGCTCGGCCCCTCGGCGGCGGCGGCCAGCACGGGGGTGGCGGCGGAGAACGCCTCCAGCACCATGTTCCCCAGCGGCTCGTGGCGCGAGGAGGAGACGAACACATCCGCCGCCTTCAGCAACGCCCCCGTATCCCGCCGCCAGCCGGGCAGCTTCACCCGCTCGCCCAGCTTCAGCTCCGCCACCAGCTTTTCCAGGCGCGGACGTTCGGGGCCTTCGCCCGCGATGACGCAGTACACATCCGGCAGCCGGGCCATGGCGCGGATCAGCGTGTCGAAGCCTTTGACCTCATGCAGCCGCCCGAGGCCAAGCAGCAGAGGCGCGCCCTCGGGGATGCCAAGCTCGGCGCGGGAGGCTGGGGCGTCGCCAGAGAAATCGGTGACGAAATTGGGGAGGTATTCGGTACGCTCGGGCGGGAAGCCCTTGCCCGTGATGTATTCGACAATGCCGCGGGTATTGCCGACGAGGTAGCGGCAGGAGCGGAAATATTTGAGGTCGTAATACCCGCCGAGCCGACCGATATTCACCCACGGCCCGTATGGCAGATGCGCGGCGGCGCGGCTCATCCAGGCCATGGCGATGTCCGGCTTGAAGCCCTGCAAGGTCCGGCGGATACCGGGGGTCGTGAGAAAATCCAGCTTGCCGCCGAAGCGGAACTGCACCGGGTTCAACCCCATGGCGGTCAGGCGCGCGGCGCGGGCTTCCTCTCGCCGGATGATGGGCAGCACATCCTGCCCCGCGCGGGCGAGCGCGCCGGTCATGCGTTCGTAAAAGAGTTCGGCCCCGCCATTGGCGGCCCCGGCCATAACCTGGGCTATGCGCATAATAAAATCCCAGCCGCCTGTAGCACCTCGGCCACCGTCAGCCCAGCCATCGGGGCGTCGCCCTCCGGCCCCGGCGCCACGGCGATGGCCGTGCGCGGGCCGGCGGGGGCGTACTCGCTGGCCTTGGAGCGGCCGAACAGGCCCAGCGTCGGCGTGCCCGCCGCGGCGGCGAGATGCATCAGCCCGGAATCATTGCCGATGAAGATTTTGCTACGGCGCAAACAGGCGGCAGCTTCGGGCAGCGAAAGCTTGCCGACGAGGTCGATGGCTCCCGGCAAGGCTGCCAGCACCGGGGCGGCGCGGCGGGCTTCATCCGCCCCCGGCCCACCGAAGATGGCGGGTTTCGCGCCGGGTATTTGGGCGGCCAAGGCGTGGAAAACCTCGACGAAACGCTCGGGCGGCCAGATTTTGCCGTCCCAGTTCGCGGTGGGGGCCAGGGCGATCACCGGGCCATCCCCCAGCAAAGCGGCGGCTTGGGCGTCGTCCTCGGGGGCGGTCCAGGCCACGGGCAAAGGGGCGGGGTCATAGCCCAAAGCCGCGCCGAGCTGCTTGTAGCGCCGCCCGGGGCGGCGACCGCCTTTGATGATCTTGCGCCGCCGGGCCGCCAGGAACAGCGAAACGCCGGAGCTGCGGACATCCACCACCAGATCCCACACCTGCCACCTGCCGCCACAGCCAGTGCAGGGCATGGGGGCGTTTTTCGAACGCGATCAGCCGGTCCAGGGCGGGGAATCGGGCGAAGACTCCCTCGGCAACCGCACCGCAGGCGATGGTGAAGCGGGCCTGCGGATTGTCTTGCCGCAGCCGCTCCAGAACGCGGCAGGAGATCACCGCGTCGCCAATGCGCGACGAGGTGATGAACAGATGAATTTGATGGCTGTGCCCAAGCCTGCGGTAATATTACCAGCAGCCAGCTGATGATCTCAAACCAAATATTATGGATTGAGTCGACATTGTAGCCGAAGCCAAACTGGCTCGAATGTACCATCCATAACTTAGACAGGCAGGGCTATGTGTAGCTAGATCATGAATGGACATCCGGAAATTGGTACGATAGCAGTAACTGGGATCCAACACTTTATTATGGGGCGAGAGAGTGCCGATATCAACCAAAGACGAGGATCGCGAGCCCGGCATCAAAGATATTTTGAATAATACCATAACATTGCGTCACAAGGGCAAGGCAGGCACTCCATCGTCAGCTTCGAAGAGCGACCTTGAAGGCTATGTCGAATTCTACGGCTATCACTCCTTGGCTGAAGGCTGGTGTTTTTCCGGTTGGATCACGCGGCAAGAGAATGTTGCAGACTATATCAATAGGATTATAGTTACCTTTAACAATAATCGTATCGAGGCGGAAGTTCTGTCTTTGACCTATCCTCGCTCGGATATTACCTCTTGGGATGCGATTGGTTTTCTAATTTTCCTAAAGGCGCCATCCGGCACAACGGATACGCTGCAGACACTCGGTTTTTGCTTTGACGATACCATCAAAACCATCCGCCCCGTGGAGGGCGCGCATGCGTTGGCTGAGACAGCACTCTCGGCGCACCTTAGGTACATTCTTTCACTCGCCGAGCCAGGATTACCGCATGAAACAATGGATGTGACCCTAAATGGCCATCCCGAGGATACACTGCGAGGCTATATTGAATATCTTGGCTACCATGCCGCGGCCGAAGGCTGGTTCTTCTCCGGATGGATCAACCGCGGATGGGACGTTGATAGAACGCCCGACCGCATATTGGTCTCTTTCGAGGATGGTGAACTACGCGGGAGTAGCATTGCCACGCTGTATAGCCGCGGTGATTTGCCCACCGACGCAAAGGGCGCAATCTTCTTTCTTCCCAGTACGAGGCAGATACGAGGTGCACTGAAAGAGTTAGCACTGTGCTTCGGAGACACACGCGTCATTCTGACACCTATAGATAATGCACGAAAGCTTCGTGACGCTGAACTCACGAACCAGTTGAAGGCAAACCTCGGCCAAGCCCTGCCCGGCCTGAACCGCGTCAGGCTGAAGAACATTTTAAAGCGTCGCCCCTATAGCGGTGAAGATACGCTGGAAGCTCTCAGCCCAACACTTTTCCTTTACATCGATCATGCCATTTTGTGCGGCCAAGGGGGACTGGTGCTGATGGGCTGGATGCTTGCTCGCCCTGACGAGATCCCCACGCTTCGGGTACACTGCGGAAGCAGAATATCGCTTCTCGAACCAAACTCCTTCGTAAAAATTGACCGCCAGGACGTACTGGAACAGTTTACGAAACACGGCTTCGACGACCCCGCTTGCGGCTTCATCGCATATCTGCCGGAGGCAGTTGAGCCAGATGCGCGCGTCTACATTGAGGTAGAAACGAAACGCTCCGAGATCGGCTATCGCAATATTCCTACCCCGGTGCCCAGCGGTATGGCAGCAATTCGCCAACTCCTAAGCAGCGTGGATGTGCGTTTCGGCGATTTGGCGCCGGCCTTCGACCATGTGCTGGGCCCAGCTGTGGAGGCAATGAACCGGGAACGCCTCTCTAAACGCGTCGACCGCC
>DAIDJU010000167.1 GCA_027451225.1 Acidocella sp.
GCCGGTCTGGTGGGCGCTGACGGCGCGACCCATGCCGGCGCTTACGATCTCTGCTTCCTCGGCCCGATGCCCAACATGGTCATCATGGCGCCGTCGGATGAAGCCGAGCTGATGCATGCCGTGGCCACCGCCGCCGCCATCGACGACCGCCCCTCCGCCTTCCGCTATCCGCGCGGCGAGGGTCTGGGCGTGGAACTGCCCGCGCGCGGCACGGTGCTGGAAATCGGCAAGGGGCGCATTGTGCGCGAGGGCAGCAAGGTCGCCATCCTGGCGCTTGGCCCGCGTCTGGCCGATGCGCTCACCGCCGCCAACGAGTTGGCGGCCCGCGGCTATTCCTGCACCGTGGCCGATGCCCGGTTCATGAAGCCGCTGGATACCGCGCTCATCGACCAGCTGGCCCGCCACCACGAGGTGCTGATCACCATCGAGGACGGCGCCGCCGGTGGCTTCGGCGCCGCCGTGGCGCATCATCTGGCCTGGACCAGCGCCTTCGATAAGGGGCTGAAGTTCCGTCCGATGACCCTGCCGGACCGTCTGATCGACCACAACACCCCGGCGGCCCAGCTTATTGATGCCGGGCTGACGGCCAGCCATATCGTGACCCACGCCATGCTGGCGCTTGGTGTCGAAACTTTGCACGACGCCATCGCAATTCCGGCACAGTGATCCTGTATAAGGGTCACACCAACCACTTTTGAACGAGGGTCACATGAAATCGTCTCTCAAGGCTTCGCTGCTGGCGTTTGGCTTGTGTCTGGGGGGCGCGGCTCATGCCGCCACCTCACCGGAGGCAGCACCCGCCGTGGCGCTGGATGACGGGTTGATCGCGACAATGAAGGCCGCTTCCGCCGGGAAGGACGTGCAGAGCCGCTATGACGCGCTCGCCCCGGTGGTGAAGCAGACCTACAACTTGCCGGAAGTGACCAAGAACTCGGTCGGCTTCCTGTGGTCCACCCTGCCTGCCGCCCAGCAGCAGGAGCTGATCGATCTGTTCGAGCAGTTCACCATCTACAGCTATGTGGCCGAGTTCAATGCCTATGGCGGGCAGAGCTTCAAGGTGCTGCCGGCTGAGAAGACGCTCGGCGAGAAGAAGATCGTCGAGACCCAGCTTCTTCCTGGCGATGGGGGCGAGCCGGTGGAGCTGGATTACGTGATGGCCAGCGGTACCAATGGCTGGCAGATCACCGATGTGCTGCTGAACGGCACGATCAGCCAGGTGGCGGTGCATGCGTCCGACTTCGCTTCGCAGGTCAGTTCCGGGGATGCCTCGAAGCTGATCGCGGCGCTCAAGGCCAAAGTCGCCGCGCTGCAATCCCTGGCGGCGGCCAAGTAAGGCCTCCCGGGTTTCCGCGTGCCTATTCTGCCCGCCCTTACCAGCTTGTGCGCCTTTGCGGGCGTGGCGCAGCAACTCCTCGGCACCCGTCTGGTCGAGCGCATGGCCTTGGCCCCGGCGCCCGTCCCGGCGGAGCGCCCGGCTGTGTCGCTGCTTAAGCCGCTTTGCGGCGTTGACCCGTTGACCGAACTGGCGCTGGAGTCCTTCTTCCTCATCGACTACCCCGAATACCAGCTCGTATTCGGGGTACAGAGCGAGGCCGACCCGGTGCTGGATGTGTTGGCCCGGCTGCGCGCCCGCCATCCCGAGCGGGACGTGACCGTGGTGATCGACGCCGCGCTGCACGGCAGCAACCGCAAGATTTCCAACCTCATCAACATGCTGCCCGAGGCCAAGTACGAGACGCTGGTGATCTCGGATGCCGATATCCATGTGCCGGTCTATTTCCTGGACCGCGTGGTGGCGGAGATGGCCAAGCCCAATACCGGGCTGGTGACCACGCTCTATACCGGTTTGCCGGGCACGCCCGCCTTGGCCTCGCTGCTCGGTGCCTGCCAGATCAACTACACCTTCCTCCCCGGCGCGCTGCTGGCCCGTAAGCTCGGGCGGCAGGATTGCCTGGGCGTGACCATGGCGCTCACCAAAAAAGTGCTGGCCGAGATTGGCGGGCTCGAGGCCGTGGTCAACAACCTGGCGGATGACCAGGTGCTTGGCCGCTTGGTGCTGGCCAAGGGCTACAGGCTGGGGCTGGCCCAGGTGATCCCCGCGACCACTGTGCCGGAAACAAGCCTGAACGATCTATACCGGCACGAGCTGCGCTGGGCCCGGACCATCCGCGCTTTGGTGCCGGTGCCTTATGCGGCGTCCATCCTGCAATTATCGCTGTTCTGGGCTGCGCTCACCGTGCTCTTCGCCGGTGGGGCGCTGTGGTCCTGGGGCCTGTTCCTGCTGGTTCTGGCCACCCGTTATGCCGCCTCGCGCAAGATAGACGCGGCGCTGCGCTTGCCTAAATCCGGCGACGCGTGGCTTTTACTGTTGCGCGAACTCTGTTCCACCATCATTTATGTCGCGAGCTTCACTGGCAGCCAGGTCGACTGGCGTGGCCAGGTGATGCATGCCGATGCCGGCAAAGTGGCGCACCGCTGAGAGAGAAGAGATGACGAAACTGAAAACACTGTTCCTGCAACCTCCCTCCTTCGACGGTTTCGACGGTGGCGCCGGCTCGCGCTATCAGGCGCGTCGCGAGATCAAGTCCTTCTGGTTCCCCACTTGGCTGGCCCAGCCCGCGGCCCTGCTGCCGGATTCAACCCTGATCGACGCCCCGCCGGCCAAGCTGAAGATGGAAGACGTGCTGCCGCACGCCAAGACGCATGACCTGCTGATCATCCACACCTCCACCCCTTCCTTCGGTAACGACGTGAAGGTGGCCGAGGAGTTCAAGAAGCTGAACCCCAAGATGGTGGTCGGCTTCATCGGCGCCAAGGTGGCCGTGCAGCCCGTCGAGTCGCTCGAGCGCGCCAAGGTGCTTGATTTCGTCTGCGGCAATGAGTTCGACTTCACGATCAAGGAAATCGCCGAAGGCGCCTCCCTGCGCGACGTGAAGGGCATCTGGTGGCGCGACACCACCGGTGAGATCATCAAGAACGAAGACCGTCCGCTGCTGATGAACATGGACGAGCTGCCCTTCGTCGTGGATGTCTACAAGAAGCATCTGCGCATCGAGGATTACTTCATCGGCTACCTCAAGCACCCGTACATCTCCGTTTACACGGGCCGCGGCTGCAAGTCGCACTGCACCTTCTGCCTGTGGCCGCAGACGGTGGGCGGGCATAAGTACCGCACCCGCTCGGTGGAGAACGTGATCGCCGAGATCAAGCGCGCCAAGGAACTCTTCCCGCAGGTGAAGGAGTTCATGTTCGACGACGACACCTTCACCGACGATCTGCCCCGCGCCGAGGCCATCGCCAAGGAGCTGGGCAAGCTCGGTGTCACCTGGTCCTGCAATGCCAAGGCCAACGTGCCCTACGAGACGCTGAAGGTGCTGAAGGCCAACGGCCTGCGCCTGCTGCTGGTGGGCTACGAGTCCGGCAACCAGCAGATCCTGCACAACATCAAGAAGGGCATGCGCATCGAAGTGGCGAAGAAATTCACCGCCGACTGCCATAAGCTGGGGATCATGATCCACGGCACCTTCATCGTGGGCCTGCCGGGTGAGACCCGCGAGACGCTGAAAGAGACCATCGCCTTCGCCAAGGAGATCAACCCGCACACCATCCAGGTGTCGCTGGCCGCTCCGTACCCCGGCACCTTCCTGTATAATCAGGCGGTGAAGGAAGGCTGGCTGGACGTTGAGCACGCCGAGCTGATCGACGAGCACGGCGTGCAGATCGCTCCGCTGCACTACCCGCATCTCTCCCACCAGGAGATTTTCGACGCGGTGGAAGAGATCTACCGCCAGTTCTACTTCCGCCCCTCGAAGATCCTCTCGATCCTCAAGGAAATGGCGCTCTCGCCGCAGATGCTGGTGCGCCGCCTGCGCGAAGGCCTGGAGTTCAAGGCGTTCCTCAAGGAGCGCCACGCCACCAAGGCGGTTGCCTGAATCAAAAAAAGCCTCGGTGAAAACCGGGGCTTTTTTTATGGCTAGTAATTCGCCCAGAGCCCCGGCGTGGCCAACTCCACCGAATGGCCGTCCGGGTCGCGCAGATACAGGCTGACGCCGCCCAGCTTCCAGACCACGCGGCTTTCCACCGCTATGCCGAGCCCGGCCAGATGCGCCTCCCACTCCTCCAGCGCCACCTTGGGAATGGCGAAGCACAGATGCTGCCGCCCGGAGCCGCCATGGGCGGGCACATGCCCGTCAGGCGTGTCGCCGCCAGCCTCGGTGCTGCCGTGCAGGAACAGCAGCAGCACCCCCTGGCCCGGTACGCGCAGGGCCACCATGCGGTGGTCGCGGTAAAGCGGCTCGAACCCCAGGACCCGCCGGTAAAACCCCTCCGCCCGCTCCAGCTCCGCCACGTAGAGCGACGTTTCCAGGATATGGGTGAGGAGGGGGGCGCCCATGCCCTCAGCCTTTCAGCGAGGCCATATCGATACAGAAGCGGTATTTCACGTCGCTTTTCAGCATCCGCTCATAGGCTTCGTTGATGTAGTCGATCGGGATGATCTCGACCTCGGCGGTGATGCCGTGCTCGCCGCAGAAATCCAGCATTTCCTGCGTCTCCTTGATGCCGCCGATGAGCGAACCGGAGAAGTTCAGCCGCTTGAACAGCAGCGGGAACACGTTGATGGGCATCGGCTTATCAGGTGCCCCCACCTGCACCATGGTGCCCTCGCGCTTGAGCAGCCCGAAATAGGGCGTCAGGTCATGCGCGGCGGCGACTGTGTCGATAATCAGGTCGAAGCTGTTGGCGTGCTGCGCCATCTGGTCCGCGTCCTTGGAGAGCACGACAGCATCCGCCCCGAGCGCCTTGCCGTCATTCACCTTGCTGGTCGAGGTGGTGAAGAGAATCGTCTCGGCCCCCAGCGCATGGGCGAGCTTCACGCCCATATGCCCGAGCCCGCCCAGCCCGATGATCCCCACCTTCTTGCCCGGTCCCGCACCCCAATGGCGTAGTGGCGAGTAGGTGGTGATACCGGCACAAAGCAGCGGCGCGGCGGCGGCCGGGTCGAGATTCGCGGGGATTCGCAGCACGAAATCCTGGTCCACCACGATCTTGTCGGCATAGCCGCCCTTGGTCGCCTCGCCGGTCTGCTTTTCCACCCCGCCATAGGTGCCGGTAAAGCCGGGCTCGCAATATTGCTCCAGACCTTCCTGGCAGGAAGGGCAGGTGCGGCACGAATCGACGAGGCAACCCACCCCGACCAGATCTCCTACTTTATATTTGGTCACCTCCGGGCCAAGGCTCTTCACCCGGCCCACAATCTCGTGCCCCGGCACGGCGGGGTAGGTGGCGTTGCCCCATTCATTGCGGACGAAATGCAAATCCGAATGGCAAACACCGCAATAGAGAATCTCGATCTCCACATCGGCGGGGCCGACATCGCGGCGGGTGAAACTTAGCGGGGCGAGGGGGGATTGAGCATCGGTGGCGGCAAAGCCCGTACAAGTCAGCATATGCGTCTCCTTAGTAGTCTCGCGGATATCGGCCCGCCGTCCGGTATTTCAACCGCAAATCGAATTCTTTCTTTTTAGGAATACTTTATTCTTCATGGTTGACGTCCTGGCGGGGCACGGGTAACATCAACTCAAGTTTAAAGGAGTTTACACAGACAATGTGTGGCATCGCCGGACTATTCCTGAAAAATCCCGCCCTGGAGCCGGAACTTGGCCGACTGACCGCCGGCATGCTTTCGGTGTTGACAGATCGCGGCCCGGATTCAGCGGGTTTCGCGATCTACGGCGCCAGCACCCCGGGTCATCTTAAATTAACCCTGCGTGCATCTGCGGGTTTCGATTTCCTGGCGCTGCCGGCGAAGTTCGACCTTAGCTGCGCCGAGCATGACGATCACGCCGTGATCTCCTTCCCCGCCGAGCGCGAGGCCGAGATCCGCGAGGTTCTGGCTCGCCACCCCGAAATCTCCATCGTCTCCACCGGTGCGCGCATGGAACTCTTCAAGGGCGTCGGCCTGCCGGACGATGTTTCCAAGCGCTTCGGCCTGCACAAGATGTCGGGCAGCCACGCCATCGGCCATACTCGCATGGCGACTGAATCGGCGGTGACGACGCAGGGCGCGCATCCGTTCTCCACCGGCACCGACCAGTGCCTCGTGCATAATGGTTCGCTCTCTAACCATAACGATGTCCGCCGCGTGCTGATGCGCGAGGGCATCAAGTTCGAAACGCAGAACGACACGGAAGTGGCGGCGGGCTTCATCGCCTATCAGCTGCGCGAGGGCAAGAAGCTCGACGAAGCATTGCACGCCGCGCTGAAAAGCCTTGATGGTTTCTACACCTTTGTCGTTGGCACCGAGACCGGCTTCGGCGTGCTGCGCGACCCGGTGGCCTGCAAGCCCGCCGTGATGGCGGAAACCGCCGACTACGTGGCCTTCGGCTCGGAATACCGGGCCCTGGCCGATCTGCCGGGCATCGAGACCGCGCATATCTTCGAACCCGAACCCGCCAAAGTCTATTTCTGGGAGCGCGCGGCATGAGTGCTGCACAAAAAACCATGGAAAACACTGTGACTTTCGATCTCGCCGCGGCCCCGCTGCGCGAGCTCAACGCCACCCTGCAGGGGCTGGACGCCTCCACCAACCAGACCGCCTGGAGCGTGCACAACCCGCGTGGCGGCCACGCCATCGCCGTTGGCCTCACCGCGCCGATTGCCGTCACCATCGAGGGCCATGCAGGCTATTACTGCGCCGGGATGAATGACGGTGCGACCGTCATCATCAATGGCAGCGCCGGCACCGGTGTCGCCGAGAACATGATGTCCGGCCTCGTGCATGTGAAGGGCGATGTCAGCCAGTCCGCGGGCGCCACCGCGCATGGCGGTCTGCTCATTGTCGATGGCAACGCCTCCGCCCGCTGCGGCATCTCCATGAAGGGCGTGAACATCGTGGTGAAGGGCAATGTCGGCCATATGAGCGCGTTCATGGCGCAGAGCGGCAATCTGGTGATCTGCGGCGATGCAGGTGAAGCGCTGGGCGATTCTCTCTACGAGGCGCGGCTCTTCGTGAAGGGCAGCGTGCAGAGCCTGGGTGCCGATTGCGAGGTCAAGGAAATGTCCGCCGAGGACAAGACGATCCTGGTGGACCTGCTCGCCAAGGCGGGTGTCGATGCCAAGCCGGAAGAGTTCACCCGCTACGGCTCGGCCCGCAAGCTTTACAACTTCCATGTCGACAATGCCGGGGCCTACTAAGATGAACGAAACCCACCTCCCGCATATCCCGCAGACCAAGCCGCGCTATTCCGCGACCTTCGATCCGTACACCATCTCCGAGATCGAGCGCGCGGCCGCCACCGGCATCTATGACATCCGCGGCGGCGGCACCAAGCGCAAGCTGCCGCATTTCGACGACCTCGTGTTCCTTGGCGCCTCCATCTCCCGCTACCCGCTGGAAGGCTATCGCGAGAAATGCGGCACGGATGTCGTGCTCGGCACCCGCTTCGCCAAGAAGCCGATCCACCTGAAGACCCCGGTGACCATCGCCGGCATGTCCTTCGGCGCGCTCTCGGGCAACGCCAAGGAGGCTCTGGGGCGCGGCGCCACCGCCGTCGGCACCTCCACCACCACGGGCGATGGCGGCATGACGCCGGAGGAGCGCGGCCACTCCCAGACCCTGGTGTACCAGTATCTGCCGTCCCGCTACGGCATGAATCTCGCCGATCTGCGCAAGGCGGACGCCATCGAGGTGGTGATCGGCCAGGGGGCCAAGCCCGGCGGCGGCGGCATGCTGCTGGGGCAGAAGATCTCCGACCGCGTGGCCCAGATGCGCAACCTGCCCAAGGGCATCGATCAGCGCTCCGCCTGCCGCCACCCGGACTGGACCGGCCCGGACGATCTCGAGATCAAGATCCTGGAGCTGCGCGAGCTGACCAACTGGGAGAAGCCGATCTACGTGAAGGTCGGCGCGACCCGCCCCTATTACGACACCGCCCTGGCGGTGAAGGCCGGGGCCGACGTGGTGGTGCTGGACGGCATGCAGGGCGGCACCGCCGCCACGCAGGAAGTCTTCATCGAGCATGTGGGCATCCCCATCCTCGCCGCCATCCGCCCCGCCGTGCAGGCGCTGCAGGATCTCGGCCTGCATCGCAAGGTTCAGCTCATCGTCTCCGGCGGCATCCGCAATGGCGCGGACGTGGCCAAGGCCATGGCCCTGGGCGCTGACGCCGTGGCCATCGGCACCGCTGCCCTCATCGCGCTCGGCGACAACTCGCCCGAGTTCGAGGACGAGTACCGCAAGCTCGGCACCACCGCCGGTGCGTATGACGACTGGCACGAGGGCAAGGACCCCGCCGGCATCACCACGCAGGACCCGGTGCTGGCCGCGCGTCTCGATCCGGTGAAGGCCGGGCGCCGTCTGGCCAATTACCTCAGCGTGCTGACGCTGGAGGCGCAGACCCTGGCCCGCGCCTGCGGCAAGAGCCACCTGCATAATCTGGAACCGGAAGATCTGGTGGCGCTGACCATCGAGGCGGCAGCCATGGCGCAAGTGCCGCTGGCGGGCACGAGCTGGATTCCGGGCAAGAACTTCTAACGGGGATTGATCAAGACAATGGCGACTGTGCTGGCCGAAAAGGCGAAAGAACTAGGACTAAAATACTTCCTGATTTCCTACACGGACCTTTTCGGCAGCCAGCGCGCCAAG
>DAIDJU010000168.1 GCA_027451225.1 Acidocella sp.
GAACAATATGTCTCGAAGCCTGGTGGCACGGGTATTCCGGTTGCGTCGTTCGAGGGACAAGGTCAGAAGCACAGGCATCGCGGTTGTTAAAATTTGCGGATTGGTTGGAGCTGGTTGGTATAACGAGGTCCAAGAGTGAGAGTTGAGCAGGGCGTTTCATGACAGGTTTTGGTACGGAGGAGAGGCTTCCGGGGCCTGTCATGGAGAAGTGCCATGGATATCAATTCATCTGCCGCGGTGGCGGTTATGGGGGCGAGCGCTGGCCGGGCTGGGTCGGCGGGCTTTAAGGTCGATGTTAGCCGGGGCGAGCGGCTGGGGCGAGTGTCGTCGGAATGGTTTTCGCGGCCCGATGATGAGCGGTTTATGTCTTTGCCAGAGTTGTATGCGGCGGTGCATGCCCGGGCGGAGCGGGCCGAGGCGCGGACGGTAGAGACCCGTGCCATCCGGGTGGAAGCCCGGCGTGACGATGGCGAGAGGCTGGTGCTCATTGTGCCGGGACAGGAGCGGCCGGTGGCGCCGACGCATTGGAGTTTTGGGCAGTTATGCGGGCTGGTGGGGGCGCCGGCCGGATATTTGCGCGAGCTGCCCGCGCCGCTGGCGGGGATCAATCTGCAGCACGGGCTGCTCAATCATCGCGCCGAGTTGGTGAAGACGCTGGAGACCGACGATGGGCGGGTGGAACTGCGTGCCGTGACCGGCCCAGATTACGGGCGGATATGGGACCATGAATTGGTAGCGGCGGTGATGCGGATTGCGGGCAACGGTACGGGTGACACGAATTGGAAAGTGCCGGGCGTGCTGGACTGGGCGACCATGACCCACAACCCCTATGTGGATGTGACGAAGGAGACGACCACGCTTTATGCCAGCGACCGGGACGTGTTTTTGTTCCTGGTCGACGATACGCATCCGATCGAGGCGGGGCGCTTGCCCAATGGTGAACCCGATCTGTATTTTCGCGGGTTCTATTGCTGGAACAGCGAGGTTGGCTCGAAGACCTTGGGCATCGCGTCGTTTTATCTGCGCGCAGTGTGCGCCAATCGCAACATCTGGGGTGCGGAGGATTTCCAGGAGATCAGTATTCGCCACAGCAAATTCGCCACCCAGCGCTTTGCGCATGAGGCGGCGCCGGCGCTACGGCGTTTTGCCAATTCCTCGCCTGCGCCGTTCGTGGCGGGGATCAAGGCGGCGCGGGAACAGATTGTCGCGCGCCAGGACGATCAACGCGAGAGTTTTCTGCGTAAGCGCGGCTTCAGCAAGGGCGAGACGGCGAAGGTTATTGCCACCGTGCTGGAAGAGGAAGGTCATCCGCCCGAGAGCGTTTTCGATTTTGTGCAGGGCATCACTGCGCTGGCGCGCAGCAAGCCACATCAGGATGCCAGGCTGGAACTGGAGGGCAAAGCGAAGCTGCTGCTGGAGCGGGCGGCGTAACGGGCGCGTTGTTCTCCGCTTTTATGTTTGCCGTGGGCCGGTATGCGGCCCACGGCTTTTTTCATGGGGCGGGGCAGAGAGTCAGAGGGCGGCTGAGAAATTCGTGACGGGTGACAGGCCAGGAGAGTGGCTCCAGGCCGCCCGTCATGGAGTTTTCCCCATGGCCAAAACCATTCAAAAAATCACGCTCAGCGCCTCGCGCGATATTCCGTTCGATCGGCTGGTGCTTTCGCAATCCAATGTCCGGCGGGTAAAGGCCGGTGTGTCGATTGAGGAACTGGCGGCGGATATTGCCCGGCGCACGCTGCTGCAAAGCATCACCGTGCGCCCTGTGCTGGATGAGGCGGGTGCAGAGACCGGCATGTTCGAGATCCCCGCTGGTGGGCGCCGTTACCGGGCATTGGAATTACTGGTGCGGCAAAAGCGCCTCGCCAAGACCGCGCCGATTCCCTGTGTCGTCCGCACCGAAGGCATCGCCGAAGAGGACAGCCTGGCGGAGAATGTGCAGCGTGCGCCGCTGCATCCGCTGGATCAGTTCCGGGCGTTTCAGGCGCTGCGCGACAAGGGGCAGAGCGAGGAGGAGGTCGCGGCGGTGTTTTTTGTCGCGGTCTCGGTGGTGAAACAGCGGCTGCGCCTCGCCGCCGTGGCGCCCCGGTTGCTGGAGGTTTATGCCGAGGACGAGATGACGCTCGACCAGCTGATGGCGTTTTCGGTCAGCCCGGACCATGAGCGCCAGGAGCAAGTGTGGGAAGCGCTACAGCGTTCCTACAATAAGGAGCCGTATCAGATCCGCCGGATGCTGACCGAAGGGGCGGTGCGCGCCTCCGATAAGCGGGCGCAATATGCTGGTGAGGATTATATCGCGGCGGGCGGCGCCGTCATGCGCGATCTGTTCCAGCAGGATGATGGCGGCTGGTTGCAGGATAGCGGCTTGCTGGCCCGCGTGGTGGCGGAGAGGCTGGAACGCGATGCCGATGCGATCCGCGCCGAGGGTTGGAAATGGGTCGAAATGGCACCAGAATTCCCGTATGGCCATAGCTACGGCCTGCGGCGGATTACAGGCACGCGCCGCCAGCTCACCGATAAGGAAATCGCTCAGGTTGAGGCGTTACGGGCCGAGGCCGAGCAACTCGAGGAAGAAGCCGCCGCGGCGGATGAGGTCTCCGATGATGCCGATGCTCGCCTTGCGGAAATCGAAGCCGAGATTGACGTACTGACCCAGCGCCCGCCGGTGTATGACTCTGTCGAGATTGCCATGGCGGGGGTGTTTGTCAGCATCGACGGCAATGGCGTGCTGCGCGTCGAGCGCGGCTATGTCCGCCCCGAGGATGAGCCGCCGGTGGTTGAGGAAGCCGATGAGCTTGGCTTGGCGGGCGAGGGTAGTGGTGCCGCAGATGATGATAGCGATCCCGCCGTGCCGGGAAGTCGCATCATCGTTGCGCATGTCGGTGATGCGGCCGAACCGGAGGTGGAGGAGGAAGATGGCATCAAGCCCTTGCCTGACCGGCTGCTGACCGAGCTGACCGCGTATCGCACACTCGCGCTGCGTGAAGTGCTGGGCCATGAACCCGGTATTGCTTACCTCGCACTGCTGCATGCGCTGTGCCTGCGGCTGTTCTATCGCTACGGCGCTGAATCCTGTCTGGAGATTGAGGCGAAGAGCGTGATGTTCGGCGCCCAGGCGCCGGGCTTGGCCGACACGCCCTTGGCGGCACGGGTTGATGCGCGGCACGAGGCCTGGGCGGCGCAATTGCCCGAAGATAGTGCTGAACTATGGGATGCTCTCTCCAATCTCGATACGGATAGCCGGGAGGCCTTATTCGCCCATTGCGTGGCGCTGACTCTGAATGCCACGCATGATGCCTATAATCGGCGGCCCCGGGCGTTGGCGCATGCCGGGCGGCTGGCGGAAATTTTGGCGCTTGATCTGGCCGCTGCGGGCTGGGCGCCGAACGTGGACAATTACCTCGGCAGGGTGACGAAGGCGCGCATTCTCGAGGCCGTGCGTGAAGCCAAGGGCGCGCAGGCAGCTCAGCGGCTTGAAGGGCTGAAGAAGGGCGACATGGCCGAGGCCGCCGCGCAGGCGCTGGCGGGCTGTGGGTGGCTGCCCGAGGTGCTGCGGACGAAGGGCGTGGAGGCCATGACGATGCCGGCAGATGCTACGGCAGAAGCCACGTGTAGTGCCGTCGCCATTGATGCCAGTGCGGCTGCGGCCGACGAGGAGGCTGAGGCAGCCGATCTTCCATCCGCTGAAGACGAAGCACAGCTCGAGCCGCACGAGATCGCGGCGGAGTGATCCCAGATCCCGAGGCGGCCCAAAGGCCGCCTCACCTCCACTCCTTCGCACCATCCAAACCCGGCTTCGTGCCGGGTTTTGCATTTCTGGAGACAGATCATGTCAGACAATCACAATCCAGCATCTGGTCAGCAACCGCTTCCTGCGGTTGATCCTTTTTTGGCCTCATGGGAACAAAAAGAACGCGCGTATCGCGAGCGCGCGTATGCCGTGCTCGATGGCAACAAGAAAGCGCTTTTCAGTATTCTGGCGGAACATGGCATTACCGCCGTGATCGTGAATTTCGACGGCTATGGCGATAGCGGCCAGATCGAGGACATCACGGCCCAGAGCAGCGATGTTATCGTTGAATTGCCTGATGAGCGGATTGAGATTTTCCGGCCGGGCTGGGATAGCCCGGACGTTGAACGCCAGACCCATACGGTGCGTGAAGCCATTGAGGCGCTATCCTATGATTTTCTGGCGCAGACGCATTGCGGCTGGGAGAATAATGATGGCGCCTACGGCGATTTTACCTTTGACGTGACGGAGGGCAGCATCACGCTCGACTATAATGAGCGCTATACCGCCTCCGAAAACTATTCCCATGAATTTTGAGGAGGCGGAAATGGCACATCCTTATCATCATGCTTTATCCTCCGCGAAAAAATGGGGTGGCACGGCAGAAGATTTTTTGAGCCTGCATACCTGGTTCGATGAGAGCAAGTTGATCTCATCGGATTTTCGGCATCGGGCACTTCGCCATCATGCCGAAGGCATCTTCATGGCCGAGAGATTTTTTGGTCCCGTTATGACGATCTCGACGGGGCGTATTGTGCCTGTGCGCCTGATCGGCGAGCAGCATGTCCGTGAAGACCTGGGCTTCATACCGGGGTTCGCCGATTGGATCAAAGCGATCCGGCCCGAACCCTGGATGGGCAGGGCCATGGCGCTGCATAGATTGCTTGATCCTTTTGAAGTCGATGCTGCCTGAGCATCGACTTTCACCATCCATCTCTTTCAACCCAGAACCCGGCTCCGTGCCGGGTTTTGCATTTTTGGAGGCCAACATGGCGGATTATTTTTCACCGACCGTGATACCGGAAATCATCCCGAACGCGGATATGACGAAGCTGGAGTTGTTGTTGCTCTCGCAGATGTTTGATGCGGACTCGGATGGCGACGGAACGTATTTTCATTCCTGGCAAGGCCCATCGGATCTGATCTGGGTCAATCGCGCTGAACTTAGCGCGGCGCTGGACGCGACCCGCGGCAGCAAAAGCCAAGTGTATTTCTATGTGGAGGAGAAACTCAAAAATGCCACATCGGGTGATGACATCATTGAGCTGGATATGAGCGGCGTGTCGTGGGAGGTGATTCTTCAAGACATCGTGCGGCGTTCCGCCAAGCTGCGTTATATTACGGTGACGACGGCGTTCACCTGTTCAAAAATGCGTGCCGATTGTTTTGGCGGCATGGCACTGTTCATCACCGCCGATGCTATCAAAGGCTGCTCGACCACGGAGTTTCTGTCGGACTGTCTTGCCGACATCGCCGGGCAGGAGGGCGGGTAGCCCGATGCCCGGACAATTCACGAAGAACCACGACCAATGCGGATGGGCCGGACCCGGCAGCGGGACGGCCCATTTTGCGTGGACGATTACAGCAACATCGTCTTCACGCCGAGCGCGGCGCCGGCTTCGCCAAGTCGGCGGTCAAGCGTGCATAGCGTGGCGCCGTGATCCGCGCAGATGGCCAGGTGCAGGGCATCGCCCGCGCGTAAGCCCAGCGTGTATTGATCCGCGAAGCGGGCAGCGGTCCGGAATTGCGGCCCGCTGACCGGCAGGTGCAAAAAACTTTCAGCCGCCAGTTGTGTGAACAGGGCCAGGGCATCGGCACGGTGGACGGGTTGCAACTGGCCGGTGCGTAATTTGATCGATAAGGCCGAGGAGAATTCGGTCATCACCCAGTCGCTGATCGCCAGCTCTCCGGCTTGCTGTGCCGCCAGCCAGGCCTGCATGCGCGGGGTCTCGGCTTCATTGGTCAGGGCGGCGACCAGCAGCGACGTGTCGAGATACAGGCTCAATAGCGCGCCTCGTCGCGCATTTTACGGATGGCCTCACGCGCGGGCTCAGCCTGGGTGGGCATATTAGCGGTTGCGGCCTGTAAAGCCCCGAGATTGACCGGCTTGCGCGGGATGTCAGCCGGGACGAGTTGCGCCACCGGCTTTCCCCGGCGGGTGATGCGCACGGCTTCTCCGGCGGCGGCCCGTTCGACGAGCTCGCTCAGATGTGCCTTGGCGTCGGCGAGGTTAACGCTGCCCATGGGATACTCCTGACCAGTTAGCTGGTCACTTGTAGCATGGATGCCATGGGAGCGGAAGATTTTTGGTGGGCGTGGTGGCCCGGTCAACTTCCGATTCGGAAGATAGCGCGTGGGCAGGGCGGCAAGATAGGCTGTGCTGTTCGGCAGCTTGATGGGCTGGTGCTCCGGTTGGCGGAAACTCTTTGGTGGTGGAGGAGAAAGCGATGCCCAAGCGTGATTTTACCATGCCTGTGGCTGAGCTGGCGCAAATGCTGGCCCGGCAGGCCGAGGCGGTGTGCCGCCATTATCTCCCCGCCGGGCGGCGCGAGGGGCGCTATTGGCTGGTGGGAGATGTGCATAACATGCCGGGGCGGTCTTTGTTTGTGCGGCTCAGCGGCGGCGGCATGGGCAAGAGCGTAGCGGGGCGTTGGCAGGATGCCGCCGAGGGCACGCATGGCGATTTGCTGGATTTGATCCGCGAAACCTGCGGCCTGACGGATTTCCGCGACGTGGCCGAGGAGGCGCGGCGGTTTTTGGGGCTGGCGGGGGATGATCATGCTATGGGCGACAAACTCCGTCACCATCACCTTCACCATCAAGGCCATGTGCCGAGTTTACCGGGCGCCTGTGCCGTCCCCGAGCCGCAAGCGGATGATGGCGGTGATGCAGCTCCTGACGCTGCCCAGGCTCAACGCGCCGCACGGCGTTTGTTCGGCATGGCGCAGCCCCTCTCGGGCACCCTTGCTGAAACCTATTTGCACAGGCGCGGCATCGCGGCGGTGGCACTTACCGGAATCGGCGCATTACGGTTCCATCCGCGCTGTTTTTACCGCGCGATGCCGGATGCACCGCCGGAATCCTGGCCAGCACTGATCGCGGCGGTGACCAGCCTCGATGGCCAGATCACTGGTATCCAGCGCACCTGGCTTGATCCTGACGGGTTTGATCCCCTCGATCCCATCCGGCTGGGCAAGGCACCGCTGGCAGTTCCACGCCGCGCGCTGGGGCTGCTGCTTGGTCATGCCGTGCGCTTTGGCGGCACGGCGGGGCAGGAAGATGGACCGGAGCATGGCTTGCTCGTGGCGGGCGAGGGTACCGAGACCATGCTGTCGTTGCGCTGCGTGCTGCCCGCCATACCGATGGCGGCCGCACTCTCGGCCGGGCATCTGGCGGCCCTGCTGCTTCCCACTGGGCTGCGGCGGCTTTATATCGCCCGTGACGCCGATGCGGCCGGTGACCGCGCCGTGGCAGGTTTGACCGAACGCGCAATTGCCGCCGGGGTCGAGGCGATCACGCTCTCGCCCTGCCTGGGCGATTTCAACGATGACCTCCGCGTGCTTGGCCTCGCTGAATTGCGGGCACATCTGCGGGTGCAACTGGCGCCGGAGGATGCCGTGCGCTTCATGACGTCCGGCTGAGATTTAGTGTGGCGGATAGGCGGATGATGGCCTGCCAACGCCGGGATTATCGCCGCCACCGGGCATTTTATGCCCCTGCCTGCCGGGCGGCCGCGTCGGCGGCCTTCCTAGAGGGCGCTCTGTGCCGTGGGCGTCGGCGGCCCGCAATGGCGGCGGGGCCGCTATTTTCCGCCGCCCCGGGGAATGATCAGCAACACTAATCATGTCATATGATGCCCGGGGCTTTGCAGCGCGAAGCAAAATAGCGGCCCCGCCGCCATCCTCCGCTTACGCTACGGCCCTGCGGGTGCGGGCCGCCACCGCCCACGGCTGGGATCGCCATGGAAGGCCGCGATGGGCGCGGGCTTCCGGCAAACAGGAGCATCCCATGACCCGCGACGATGACAATACCGGCTATGAGCCACCCCACGCCGCTTCACCCACCTCGCATATTCTCAGTGAACTGCAACTCTACGGCTACCACCCCGGCCAGGACGAGCCCGACCCCAGGCCCTTGCCCGAAGCGTCGCTGATCGCGGGCGCCGTTGCGGATATCTTTGACGCCTTCGCCGCGACCCTGACGGACACGCGCCTGGAGCCTGACCTCGAGGAACTGCACTGGGCGACGGTTAATCTGTTCCACCGCGCAGTCGGGCGGATCGAGCGGGCGCTGGACGATAACGAACAGGCGCAAAAACGCAGCCAGAAGGAGCAGGATGGCTCCGAAATCCGCTCGGTCGAACTGGAACGGCTGACGGCGGAGGGGCAGACACTGCTGGAACGGCGCGACTGCCTGGAATTCTTCCGCGACCAGGCCGCCGAGCAATTCGAGCGCCAAACACGTTCAGCCTGGCGCCCGCGCTCGGGCTCGATGGTCAATCACCG
>DAIDJU010000169.1 GCA_027451225.1 Acidocella sp.
GGGGACGGGCAGCCGAGCCAGAAAAGGCAGGCCATAGCCGTCATTGCGAGCGGAGCGAAGCGATCCAGGGGGCACACCGCCGGCGCGCTCCTCGCAATGACCGAGAGGAGTGTCCTAGAAATCCAGGTCGGCATAATGGGCCGGCGGCGGGATGCCCGGCAGGTGGTCGGTGAGCAGCGGCCGGAAGCTGGGGCGTGACTTGATGCGGGCGTACCAGTCCTTGGCCGCCGGGAAGTCCTCCCACGGCACGTCACCCACATAGTCGACGGTGGACAGATGGGCGGCGGCGGTGATGTCGGCCATGGAGAAGGAATCGCCGGCCAGCCAGCGGCGTCGCTCGGTGAGCCAGCCGACATAGTCCAGGTGGTCGCGGATCATCTCGTAGCCGGTGCGGATAAGGCGCGAATCGGGGCCGCCGGGCAGCCCCATCTGACGGCGGAAGATCTTTTCGCCCACCAGATTGACGGTAACGTCACGATTGAACTTCTCGTCGAACCAGGCCACCAGCCGGCGCACCTCGGCGCGCACCAGCAGATCGCTGCCGAACAGCGGCGGGTCCGGTTGCGCCTCGTCCAGATATTCGGTGATGGCCCCGCAATCGGCGAGGACGGCGCCGTTGGGTTCGATCATCACCGGCACGTCGCCCGCCGGGTTCAGCGCCAGAAACTCGGAACGCTGCTCCCACACCCGTTCCGCCACCAGCTCGAAAGCCAGCTTCTTTTCGGCCAGGACGACGCGCACCTTGCGCGAAAACGGACAGAGCCACAGGTGATACAGCGTACGCATGGGTTCTATTTAGCCGAGCCGACACCCGGCCTGCAAAGGATTATGCATGCGCGAAGGGGGGCGAGCGTATCATCCCGACGACCAACCGGAGGAGGGATCTCCCGGGTCCAACGAGATCCCCCGCTTTCGCTCGGGATGATGGGGTGGACGGCCCCTGCTCCCCGGCATCGAAGTGCCATAAGGTGGTCGTGCTGAAACGCCACATAGAGGGGGCCGTCCATGGATAAAGTTAGCACGATCGGGTTTGATCTCGCCAAGAACGTCTTTCAGGTTCACGGCGTCGATGAGGCTCACCAAGTGGTGGTGCGGCGGCAGTTGCGCCGGGCTGGGGTGATCGCGTTCTTTGCGAAGCTGCCGCCCTGCCTCGTGGGGATGGAGGCGTGCGCGTCGGCGCATTACTGGGCGCGCGAGCTGAGCAAGCTCGGCCATACGGTGCGCCTCATCCCGCCGGCCCATGTAAAGCCCTATGTGAAGCGGGGCCGCAAGAACGACGCGGTGGATGCGGCGGCGATCTGCGAGGCGGTGACGCGACCGCACATGCAGTTCGTGCCGATCAAGACGGAAGAACAGCAGGGGGAGATGATGCTCCATCGTGCCCGCCGCCTGCTGATCACCCAATGCACCATGTTGGGCAACGCCTTGCGGGCGCATTTTGCCGAATACGGCATCATCGCGCCGCAGGGGAAGGCGGGGCTCGGCAGGTTGGTCTCGATAGCGCTCGATGCCGGCGATGCGCCCCTGCCGCAGGCGGCGCGGGAGGCGATGGCGATGCTGGCGGCACAGTTGCGTGATGCAGAAGCCAAGATCGCGGCTCTCGACCGCGAGATCCTGGCCTGTCACCGCGCCGACGCCGACAGCCAACGGGTCGCCACCATCCCCGGCGTCGGCCCGCTGATCGCCAGTGCCTTGGTCAGCGCCATCGGCGATGCCAAGCGGTTCAAGAACGGTCGGCAGTTCGCCGCCTGGCTGGGGCTGGTGCCGGCGCAGAATTCCAGCGGCGGCAAGGAATGCCTTGGCGCCATCACCAAGATGGGAGACCGCTACCTGCGGTCCCTGCTGGTAATTGGCGCCACCGGCATGCTCCGTCGCCGGCGCGGCGAAAAGGGAACCTGGCTCGCCGCCCTGCTGGCCCGCAAGTCGGCACGCGAAGCCACTATCGCCTTGGCCAATAAGATGGCCCGCACCGCCTGGGCTATCCTCGCCCGCGGCGGCATCTACCAGAACCCGGCGGCCACCGCCGCCTGATACCACGCACCATCAGGCACGCCATTGCGAGGACGATGACGCGTATGAGAGCGACCGGTCGATCCAATGAGCAGCAGAACCCTTCAGTTGTCATGTCCTCTCAAGGACGACGGGATGATTTGGGTGCTGTCTCGCGGATCACATCATGGCCAGCGGTCTGTGCACCGCGCAAACAGGCCGGACACATGACCGCTCCCAACCGGGGTCGC
>DAIDJU010000170.1 GCA_027451225.1 Acidocella sp.
GCGGTGCGCGGCGGGTTTCCGCGCGCGGTAATTCTGCGCCCCTCTATTATGTTCGGGGCGGAGGATAATTTCTTCAACCGCTTCGCCGCGATGGCGGCGATTTTGCCGATTCTGCCCATCGTCCACGGCGCGACAAAGTTCCAGCCGGTTTACGTGGGCGATGTGGCGGATGCGGTGATCGCCTGCATCGACACCCATGCCGGACGGATTTTCGAGCTTGGCGGGCCAGAGGTAAAAAGCTTCGCCGAATTGCTGGAGATGATGCTGGGCATCATCGGCCGCCCCCGGAAGATATGGGACATGCCGCTCGGCCTGGCCCGGCTTCAGGCTAGTATATTGGAGCGCCTGCCCGGCAGGCTGCTGACCAACGACCAGATCGGCATGCTGGCGGGCGACAATGTGGTGACGCCGGGCGCGCCGGGGCTGGAGAGCCTGGGCATAGCGCCCACCCGGATGGATATGATTCTCCCCGGCTATCTCGCCCGCTACCGCGAGGGCGGAAAGGGGCAGGAATCCGCTTTTCAGGAATAGTACGTCATGCGGACCTATTATCGCCAGGGGGCCGACGAAGAATTCCGCCTATTTCGGTGTATTTCAAAAATTAGGTATCGCATTGTGACCTAACTCGAAAAAAATGCTGGCAATCCGCCAAAAACGTGGTTAATACGCTCTGGCATTCAACCAGAGGGCGGCGCGCAGCCTGTGCCGCCCCGTTTTTGACGAGGCAGAGTCCATGGCCGAGCGCATGCTGAAATTCATTTCCCTGCCCCAGCAGACGCCTGAGAAACGCGCGGCTGCCGACCGCAAGGCGGATTTCGACGAGATCTATGAGGAGTTCGCGCCCGCCGCAGCCACGGCCCAGGCCAGCCGTTGCAGCCAGTGCGGTATTCCGTTCTGCTCGGTAAACTGCCCGCTCGGCAACAACATCCCCGACTGGCTGAAGCTGACCGCCGAGGGGCGGCTTGAGGAAGCGTATGAGCTTTCCTCCGCAACCAACACATTTCCCGAGATTTGTGGCCGCATCTGCCCGCAGGACCGCCTGTGCGAAGGTAATTGCGTGATCGAAAAAGGCTTCGAATCGGTTACGATCGGCGCGGTCGAGCGTTATATTACCGACACCGCCTTCGAGAATAACTGGGTCAAGCCCATCCGCCCCGCCGTCGAGCGCCCCGAGCATGTCGCCATCGTCGGCGCTGGTCCGGCCGGCCTTGCCGCCGCCGAGGCGCTGCGCACGCGCGGCTACAAGGTGACCGTGTACGACCGCCACGACCGCGTCGGCGGTCTGCTGATTTACGGTATTCCCGGCTTCAAGCTGGAAAAGGACATCGTGCTCCGCCGCTGGAAGTGGCTGGAGGAGGGCGGGGTTAAGTTCGTGCTGAACGCCGATATCGGCGGCGCCATCCCGTTCGCCGAGCTGCGTGCCAAGCACGACGCGGTGCTGATCGCCACCGGCGTGTACAAGGCGCGCGAGATCGGCGGGCCGGGCGCCGGGCTGCCGGGTATCGTCCGCGCGCTGGACTTCCTCATCACCTCCAACCGCAAGAGCCTGGGCGATTCCGTGCCGGAATTCAACTCCGGCCTGTACAACGCCAAGGGCAAGGATGTGGTGGTGATCGGCGGTGGCGATACCGCGATGGACTGCGTGCGCACCGCCATCCGCCAGGAAGCCAAATCCGTCACCTGCCTCTACCGCCGCGACCGCCAGAACATGCCGGGCTCCCTGCGCGAGGTGAAGAATGCCGAGGAGGAGGGCGTGACCTTCACCTGGCTCTCCGCCCCCGAGGCCTTCCTGGGCGACGACCACGTGACCGGCGTGCGC
>DAIDJU010000171.1 GCA_027451225.1 Acidocella sp.
CCGCGGAACACGATCTGCGCGCCCATCTGCCCGCCGGACATATACAGCGTCTTGGCGGCGGAGTTGATGATCTGGTCGATCGCCTGCATGGCGAAGTTGAAGGTCATGAACTCGACGATCGGCTTCAGCCCGTTCATCGCCGCGCCCACGGCCAAGCCGGTGAAGCCATGCTCGGTGATCGGCGTGTCGATCACGCGCTTGGGCCCGAACTCGTCCAGCATGCCCTGGGAGATTTTATACGCGCCCTGATACTGCGCGACTTCCTCGCCCATCAGGAACACGTCCTTGTCTGCGCGCATCTCCAGGCTCATGCCCTCGCGCAGCGCCTCGCGCACCGTCATCGGCTTGGTCGGGCCCCAATCCTTCTCCACCACTTCCTGCGGCGTGGCCGGGGCGTGGTGCGCGGGGGCGGCGACCGGCGCGGGAGTGGCAACCGGGGCGGGGGCAGGGGCCGGAGCGGCGGCGGCACCCTCGCCGGCCAGGCGCGCGATCACGGTGTTCACCGCCACGCCCTCGGTGCCTTCGGGGATCAGGATTTCGGTCAGCTTGCCTTCATCCACGGCTTCCACTTCCATGGTCGCCTTGTCGGTCTCGATCTCGGCGATCACATCGCCGGACTTGATCTCATCGCCCGGCTGCTTGAGCCATTTGGCCAGCTTGCCCTCCGTCATGGTGGGCGAGAGGGCGGGCATCAGGATATCGATCGGCATTTTGGCTCAGCCCTCCACCAGCACATCGGTATAAAGTTCGAAAGCTTCCGGCTCCGGCGAGGTCTGCGAGAAATCCGCCGCCTCCTGCACCCGGACCTTCACGTCGTCGTCGATCTTCTTCAGCGCGGCCTCGTCCAGCCCCAGCGCCAGCAGCTTGGCCTTGGCGGCGTCCAGGCAGTCGTGCTCGGCGCGCATGCGCTGCACTTCCTCGCGGGTACGGTACTTCGCCGGGTCGGACATCGAATGCCCGCGATAGCGGTAGGTCTTCATCTCCAGCAGGAACGGCCCCTTGCCCGCGCGGCAATGCGCCACGGCCTCGGCACCGGCTTCCTTCACGGCCAGCACGTCCATGCCGTCCACCGAGAGGCTGGGCATGCCCCAGGGCACGCCGTTCAGCGAAAGATCGCGCGAGGCGGAGGCGCGCTCCACCGAGGTGCCCATGGCGTAGCGGTTGTTCTCGATGATGAACACCACCGGCAGTTTCATCAGATTGGCGAGGTTGAAGCTCTCGTAAACCTGGCCCTGGTTGGCCGCACCCTCGCCGAAATAGGTGAGGGAGACGCGGTCATTCTCGCGGTACCAGTTGGAGAAGCCAAGGCCGGTGCCCAGGCTAACCTGCGCGCCGACAATGCCATGCCCGCCGAAGAAGCCCTTCTCCTTGCTGAACATGTGCATGGAGCCGCCCTTGCCGCGGGAATACCCGCCGATGCGGCCCGTCAGCTCGGCCATCACGCCTTTGGGGTCCATGCCGCAGGCCAGCATGTGGCCGTGGTCGCGGTAGGAGGTGATGACCTCGTCGCCCTCGCCGATGCAATGCTGCATGCCGACCACCACGGCCTCCTGGCCGATATAGAGGTGGCAGAACCCGGCGATCAGGCCCATGCCATAAAGCTGTCCGGCTTTTTCCTCGAAGCGGCGGATGAGCAGCATGTTTCCATAAGCGGCGAGCAGCTCGTCGCGGTCCATCGATTCAGCGTTTTTGCGGGGTTTTCGGCTTTTCTCGGGGCTTGCAGCCATGTCCTGGGGCTCCCTTCGGCAACAGTTTCTCTGTTTCCGCCTATGCCAAGATTTTTGCGCCGCGCAAAGACGGGATCTTGAAACTTCGCTTGCTGCACTGCGAAAATTCAAATTAACTGGAAAGTGGTTAATTTGTTGTCTTCATATATGGGGGTAGAACTACCCACGAAATAAAATTGCGTGCGAAGCGCAAGCCTCGCACGCATCATTCCGTGTTGTTGCAAAAATAAACGGATTATTCGGCGGCGTGGCCGGTCGAGAGATCGATGACGACATCCCCCGGATCGGCGAGATTCAGCACTTCGCGCGCCTGCTCGTCCAGCATATCCGGGTGGATCGACTGGCCAGAGAGATCCGCGATCTTCGTCTGCCAGGCCTGACGCTCGGCATGCACGGTCTGGTACTGGGCCTGGGCCTGGGCCAGCTGGGTCTTTTGCACCTGCTGGGCTTCCAGCCCGCTTTTGCCATGCACCGCGTTCCAGCCGAAGTAATACGTGATGCCCAGGAACACGGCTGGAGCAATGACGGCGCGGAGACGGTATTTGATGATGCGCTGCACGATAAACCCTTGACCGCGATAGGAAGTTGGACGCCGCCGATTGTTGTCCCAACGGGGACTGTTTCGCAACAGATTTTTTGTTTAGCCTTATGATTTTAATAAATTTAATTAAATTTTCGCCTGCCATGTTTTAGCCCGGCTTCCGCCCCGGTATCGCCTTGGGCAATGATGATGTCGTCATGATGAATTGGAGGGGTTCCCACCCATGAAGCTGAAATCTCTGCTCGGTGCCGCGGCACTTGCCGCCGCACTGGGTTTTACCGCCGCCCCGGCCTTTGCCGATGGCTGGCACGACCATGACGGTGGTGGCTGGCAGGGCGGCGGCGGCGACTGGCACGGCGGTGGTGGCGGCTGGCACGGTGGCGACGGTGGCTGGCATGGCGGTGGCGGCGACCACGGCCATTGGGATGGTGGCGCCCCGTATCGCGATTGGCACGGCCATGGCTGGTGGGATGGCGATCATGGCTGGCACTGGTATCCCGGCTGGGGCCCTGGTTATGGCTATTACGGCCCGCCGCCGGTGTATTACGCGGCGCCGCCCCCGATGTACTATGCGCCCCCGCCGCCGGTCGTGGTCGCGCCCGCACCGTCTATCGTCATTACCCCTGGCGGAATCGGCATCACGCCGTAAGCCGCAAGGTCTGTTCTGCTTCGCTCAGCGCGCCCCACAGGCGCGCTGAGTTTTTTGTGCCTATCGGGCGCATGCCCGAGGCCGCGCCGCTTTACCCGAACAAAGCCCGGTTCAGGGCCATTTCACTTCCGGCGGCATGGACATGAGGATCGCCTCGGTATTGCCGCCGGTTTTCAGGCCGAACATCGTGCCGCGGTCGTAGAGCAGGTTGAACTCCACGTAGCGCCCGCGGCGGATGAGCTGGGCCTCGCGCTCCTCGGGCGTGTAGGGTTCGGCCAAGCGCCGGCGCGCGATGGGCGGGTAGGCGGCCAGGAACGCCTCGCCGACATCGTGGGTGAAGGCGAAATCCGCCTCGGCGTCCCCGGAGTCGAGGTAATCGTAGAAAATGCCGCCCGCCCCGCGCGGCTCCTGGCGGTGCGGCAGGTAGAAATACTCGTCGCACCAGGCTTTGAACTTCGGATAATAATCCGGGTCGTGGCGCTCGCAGGCATTGCGATAGGCGTTGTGGAAAAGCGCCGCGTCCTCCGCCGCCTCCGTTGTGCCGGGTTGCAGCGGCGTCAGGTCGCCCCCGCCGCCGAACCAGCCTTTGGCTGTCACGATCATGCGCGTGTTCATATGCACGGCCGGCACTTTCGGGCTGCGCGGATGCGCGACCAGCGAGATCCCCGCCGCCCAGAATTTCGCCCCCGCCTCGGTGCCGGGAATGCGCTTGGCGAAATCCTCCGAGAACTCGCCTTCCACCACCGAGACATTCACCCCGGCCTTCTCGAACACCTGGCCCCGGATGACGCTCATCACCCCGCCGCCGCCGCCCGGGCGGTCCCACGCGGTGCGGACGAAGCGGCCCGGCACAGGCCCGGCCAGATCCTCGATCGCCTCGAACTCGGCGCAGATACGGTCGCGCAGCTGCGCGAACCAAGCGGCGGCGCGGGGTTTCAGCGCCTCATGCGGGGGGATGCTACTCATGACCAACTCTTAAGATGTTCTTCGCCCGGCTGCCACTCCTGAATATTGCTTGAAATTTTCCCGCTTTCGCCTCATCCCTTGCAACAGGAGTTTCACTCCGGGGAGAAAACAATGGCTGAAACAGCAGCTACCGAGGCTTCCGGGCCGGGAACCGAATCCCGGCGCGGCTTTCTCACAATTTTCACGGGGGCGGCGGCGACCGTGGCGGCGGGAAGTATCGTCTGGCCGCTGCTCGACGCGCTGAACCCCGACGCGCCAAGCGAGGCCCAGGCCCGCATGATCGTCAATGTCGCTGATATTCCCGAGAACACCGCCAAGACGGTGCAGTGGGACGGCCTGCCGATCTATATCCGCAAGCTCACCGCCCAGCAGATCGCCGCCGCGCAGGCCGTGGTGACGGGCACGCTGCCCGACCCGGCTGATTTCGCCGCGCGCGTGAACCCCGCCTACCCGGATTACGTGGTGGTGGTGGGGCTGAACACCGGCATCACCTGCGCGCTGGAGGGCAATAGCCCCGCCGATCCGCGCGGCGATTACGATGGCTGGCTCTGCCCCTGCGATGGCAGCCAGTACGACGTTCTGGGCCGCGTGCGCTCCGGCCCGGCGACAAGGAACCTCGTCATTCCGCGCTTTACTTTTATCAACGCCGCGCAGATCCGGCTGGGTTGAGGGGGGACGCCATGATCAAGGAGCTGAAACCGCTCTCCAGCCTCGCCGCATTGCTCGGGCTGCTCACGGCCTCGGGGCTGGTGCTGGCGGTGTATTACAACCCGTGGCACGCTTTCGCCTCGCTGGGGTTCATTGAGCGCGAGGTGAATGAAGGCTGGCTGGTGCAGGCCTATCACGCCACCGGCACGACTCTGCTGTTCGGGCTGGCTTATCTGTTTCTCTTCCGTGCCATGCTCGCACGCGGCTACCGGGCGCCGGACGATTTGGCCTGGGCGCTGGGCGTAAAGCTGCTGGCCGTGCTGCTGCTGGCGGGCTGGCTGGGCTTTGTGCTCACCGGCGGGGCGGCGGCGTATTGGGCGCTGGTCCGGGCCGCCAATGGGGCGCTGGCACTCTCGGGCGCTGCGGGGGCTATTGGCATGTGGTTCTTTGGCGGCCCGGCGGGCGAGGGCACGCTGGCGCGGCTCGCGCTGTTCCATGCCGTGCTGGGCGTGGCGGCGCTGGCGGTGCTGGCGGCGGCGTATCGCAGGCTGAAGCCGAAGATGAGTCCGGGCGTCTGCCTGGACCATCTGGCCCGCTTCGCCGTGCTGGCGCTCATTTTCTCGGTGCTGGCCTTCTTCTTTCCCCATCTCGGCCAACCGGCGGTGAACGCTTTGCCGGGCGATCCGCTCACCTTGCCGCTCGGTACGGCGCTGCCCTGGTATTTGCTACCCCTGGCGGGCATCGCCGATGCGCTGCCCGGCGCGTGGGGCGGGATCATCGGCGTGGTGGGCGCGGTGGCGGTGCTGGCGGCTTTGCCCTGGCTGGACGGCTCCGGCCCCGAGGCTGTCCGGAGCCGGTGGTACGGCGTCCTCACCTGGGTTTGGGGGCTGGATGTCATCGCCCTGGGCATTACCGCTACGGCGCGGGACTGCCCTCAGGCCAGCCTGCTGCTGGCGCTGTTCGCCCTCTGGTATTTCTTCCATTTTCTGGTGCTGGTTCCGCTCGTCACCGCCATGGAGGCCAAATGATGCGCCGGTTTTTTGCCCCGCTTTTGGCTCTGGGCCTTGTCCTCGCGGGCAACGCCCAGGCTCAGGACACGCTCTCCCCGCTGCATTTCCAGAGCGACGGGCCGCTTGGCGGTATCGACAAGGCCGCCGCACAGCGCGGGTTTCTGGTGTACCAGACCGTCTGCGCCGCCTGCCATGCCGCCAGCGCCCTGCATTACCGCGACCTCGAAGCCCTGGGCCTGACGTCGGATCAGGCGGCGGGGGTGGCCGCCGGGGTGAAGCTGGCCGATGGCTCGGCTGCCACGCTGGACTCTCCGTTCAAGGCGCCCGCCATGCCCGCCTCGGCCTTTGGCGGGGCGGTGCCGCCCGATCTTTCCTCCATCGCGGCGCAGCGCCCAGGTGGTGCGCAATATATTTACGCATTGCTCACCGGCTACACCACGGCCCCCGATGGTGTGACGATGTTGCCTGGCCATTTCTACAACAAGGCGTTTCCGGGCGGGCAGGTCGCCATGCCGCCGGTGCTGCGCGACAACGCCGTGACCTATGCCGACGGCACCCCTGCCACCCAGAGCCAGGAGGCGGCTGACGTGGCAGAGTTCCTCACCTGGGCGGCGGACCCGAATTTGGGCACGCGGCACCAGATCGGTCTGCGGGCGGTGATCTTCTTCACCCTGCTCAGCATTGTCGCCATCGCCGCGCGGCGGGGAGGCGGAGGCTGAGCGGGCTGGACAAACTCGCGGCGCAGGCGCGGGCCTGCACGGTCTGCGCGCCGTATCTGCCGCTGGGGCCGAGGCCGGTGTTCCGGATCTCGGCCACGGCGCGGCTGCTGATTATCGGGCAGGCGCCGGGGACCAAGGTGCATGAGACGGGCATCCCTTTCAACGACGCCTCGGGCAACAGGTTGCGGGACTGGATGGGCATAGGGCCGGACGTGTTTTACGATGAGGCGCGCATAGGCATCATGCCCATGGGGTTCTGTTATCCGGGCCGCTTGCCCAAGGGGGGTGATGCCCCGCCGCGCCCGGAATGCGCTCCGCTCTGGCACGAGAAATTCCTAAGCCTGATGCCGCAGCTGGAACTGTTCCTGCTCGTGGGAAGTTATGCGCAGAAGCGCTACCTCGGCAAAGGCAGCATGACGGAGCATGTCCGCGCCGGGACCAAGGGCAGATACATGGCGCTGCCGCATCCCTCCTGGCGGACCGCATTCTGGGAGAAGAAGAACCCGTGGTTCGGCGAGGAGGTGCTGCCCCGGCTGAAGGCTGAGGTGAAGCGCCTAACCGCGGAATGAGGCGAGGGAGCGGATGGCGGTGCCGCCCGCGTCGAAATTCTCAGGCGAGAGCCAGGCCAGGATGGCGTCCCGCCTTGCGGGCCAGTCTTCGGCCAGGATGGAGAACATCGCCGTATCCCGCTGGCGGCCCTTCACCACCATATGGGCGCGCAGCGTGCCTTCATAGGTGAAGCCCAGGCGCAGGGCGGCGGCTTTCGAGGCTTCGTTCAGCGCGTCGCATTTCCATACCAGGCGGCGATAGCCGAGATCCTCGGCGGCGTGGCGGAGCAGCAGGAACAGCGCCTCGGTGGCCGCGCGGGTGCGCTGGAGGCGGGGCGAGAGCCAGATGGAGCCCAGCTCGATGGCCGCGTTCTGCGGCTCGATGCTCATCAGGCTCAGCCAGCCCGAGGCCAGCCCCGTGGAAACCGGGCGGATGGTCCAGAACAAAGCGTCCAGCCGCGAGGATGAGGCGGCGACAAAGCCTTCCAGCGCCTTGCGGTCGGCAAAGGGGCCGTAGGCCATGTAGGTGAAGCTGGGATCGGCGTTGCGCGCGGCCTCGGCTAGTTCGGCCACATGGCGGCGGTGCAGCGGTTCCAGCGCCACATGCGTGCCGGCATGGCCGGTGCGCGAGGGCACCGGGCGGGGCCAGGGATCGACCGCCGGGCCGAGGGGGAGGGTGTTCACCCCCGCAGCCGGGCCAGGGTCGCGGTGGTGGAATGGCCGGGCAGGAGCTGCGCCAGCGCCACGGAGCCGCCCCAGCTTTCCACGAGATCCGCGCCGACCACCGTCTCGCGCGTGTAATCCGCGCCCTTGATCAGCACGTCCGGCTTGATCAGCTTGATCAGCTCGATCGGGGTGTCTTCCTCAAACAGGCAGACGAGATCGACCGAGGAGAGAGAGGCCAGCACGGCGGCGCGGGCGGCTTCGCCCTGGGCCGGGCGGGTGGGGCCTTTCAGGCGCTGCACCGAGGCGTCGGAATTGATGCCGACGATCAGCCGGTCGCACATGGCGCGGCATTGCTCCAGCAAATGCACATGGCCGGGGTGCAGCAGGTCGAAACAGCCATTGGTGAAGCCGACCTTGTAGCCGCGCAGGCGCCAGCGCTCGGCGGCCTCGGCCGCGGCGGAGGGGGTGACGACCTTGCGCAGCGCGCCCGTGGCCGGGGCGATGGCGGTGAGGATGTCCGCCGGGCGGGCCACGGCGGTGCCGACCTTGCCGACCACGATGCCGCCCGCGATGTTGGCGAGGCGGGCAGCCTCCTCCAGCGGGGTTTCGGCGGCGAGCGCGGTGGCCAGCGTGGCCACCACGGTGTCTCCGGCGCCGGAGACGTCGTACACCTCCTTGGCCTCGCCGGGGTAATGGCGGACGGCGTCGGCGGTGATCAGGCTCATGCCGTCCTCGGCGCGGGTGACGAGCACGGCCCCGAACTCGAACTCCCGCAGCAGGGTCTGCGCCGCGTGGACGATCTGTACCTCGGTTTCCACGGGCAGGCCGGTGGCCTCGAACAGTTCCTTGCGGTTGGGGGTGACGACATCCGCCCCGCGATAGCGCGCGTAATCGCGCCCCTTGGGATCGACGATGATCTTGCGGCCCAGATTTTTGGCCCCCGCGATGAGCTGCTGGGTCACGCCCTCGCTCAGCACGCCCTTGCGATAGTCGGAGAGGACGGTGACGGAGGTGGCGGCCATGGCGTCCAGCGCGATGCGGACGAGGCGCTCGGCCAGCTTCTCGGGCAGGGCGATGGTTTCCTCGCGGTCGGCGCGGATGAGGTGCTGGCCCTGGGAGATGTAACGGGTTTTCAGCGTGGTGGTGCGCCCGCCCTGCACCAGCAGCCAGGGCTCCACGCGCTCCTGCCCGCCAACCAGCGTGGTCAGCTCGGACCCGGCCTGATCATCGCCCACCACGGAGACGAAAGCGGCGGCCGCGTCCAGCGCCACCAGGTTGCGCACCACGTTGCCCGCGCCGCCGGGCATCGCCACCTCGCGCGTGACGGTGAGGATGGGCACGGGGGCCTCGGGGCTGACGCGGGAGACAGTGCCGTACACGTAGCGGTCGAGCATCGCGTCGCCCACCACGAGCACGCTGGCGCGGTGGAACTTCCTGACGTAGGAGGCGAGATCGGAGGTGTGGTCAGCTGTCATGCGGAACCGCTAACCCGGCATTGACATTATGGCAACGCGAGAAAACGTGATTAAGTGTCGGGGCGATGACAGACCTTCCAGCTTTTCTTGATTCTTCTCGGCCCGACGTGCCGGATTTGTCCGTACCCCGCGGGGTGCTTCCCTTCTATCTGCCGAACAAGCCGGTGCGTGGCCGGGTGGTGCGGCTGGGGCCACTGGCCGCCACGCTGCTCTCGCGCCACGAGCATAAGACGCCGGTGAAGGCGCTGCTCGGCGAGGCGCTGGCCCTGGCGGCCGCACTCTCCAGCGCGCTGAAGTTCAAGGGCTCCTTCTCCGTGCAGGCGCGCGGGGATGGCCCCGTCTCCATGCTGGTGGCCGACTGCACCGAGGCCGGCGCGCTGCGCGGCTATGTGCGCGTGGACCATGAGGCCGAGATCGCCGAAACCGCCCAGGCGGACCGGCTGCTGGGCCAGGGCTACCTGGCCTTCACCGTGGATTTCGGCATGGACCGCGACCCGCAGCAGGGCATCGTGGCGCTGGAGGGCGGCAGCCTGGCCAAAATGGCCGAGTATTACTTCCAGCATTCCGAGCAGCTCCCCGCCCGGGTGTTCCTGGCCGCGGGCGAGACGCCCAATGGCTGGCGCGCCTCGGCCCTGGTGCTGGAGCGCATCGCGGGGGCAGGGGGCATAGGCGAGGATGTGAGCGAGGAGGAGCAGGAAGACGCCTGGACCACCGCCTGCATGCTGGCCGACACCATCACCCAGGCCGAACTGCTGGACGACACCCTGCCGCCCGAGCAGCTGCTCTACCGGCTGTTCCATGGCGAGGGCGTGGCCGCGGGCAAGCCCCGGCGCTTAAGCTTCGGCTGCCGCTGCTCGCGCCAGCGCCTGGGCGGGATTCTGGAGGGCTTCCCCACGGATGATCTCGACCACATGGCGGTTGACGGCGAGATCGTGATGACATGTGAATTCTGTAACTACGATTTCCGCTTCGCGCGGGACTCGGTAACCGGACGCCCTGGAGCCTGACCTATGAAGAGACTTCTCGCCGTTCTGCCTCTCTGCGCCCTGGCCGCTTGCAGCTCGGAGCCGCCGCCGAGCTTCGCGCCGCTGGATTATTCCTATCTGCGCCCGATCGTGCTGAAGGTGGCCAACCTGACCGTGGTGAACAACTACACCCCAGGCCCCGCCGAGGCGGCGCTGGAGGCCCAGGACCCGGCCCCGCCAGGGCCGACCCTGCTGGCCATGCTCCAGCATCGCCTCCAGGCCTCGGGCCAGCCGGGCTCCGGCACGGTAACGATCCAGAACGTCTCCATCACCCAGGTCAATGGCAACCTTAACGGCGCGATGACGGTGGATGTGAACCTGACCAGCGCCGATGGCCGCTCCACCGGCTTTGCCGAGGCCAGCGTGAACGCCAGCCAGACCGCCCCGGACTCGGGCGACCCGGCCGACATGCAGGCGGCGCTGTACCAGATGACCAAGACGCTGATGAACCAGATGAACGTGCAGCTGCCCTATCAGGTGCTACACAATATCCGCAGCTGGGTGGCTTATGGCGGTGCCGGGGCCGACGCAGCTTCGGCTTCCGGCGGGAGTGCGGGCGGGGCGATCCAGGCGGCGCCGCTGAACGCGCCCACCGGCACGGCGGCGCCCGCGGTTTCCACGCCCGGCACGCCCTCCACCGGGGCGGTGAACACCAATACGGCCGTTCCCGACTACCTGCCCGGCGCCGGGCCGGCAGCGCTTGGAGCGCCGCAGCAATGAGCGGGCTGAAGCGCTTGCCCCCGGCAGGCGGGGCGCCCTGGGAGGATGTGGCGGCGGAGAAGGTTGTGTACGGCACGCCCCAGACCCGCAGCTGGGTACTGTATGAGAACCCGCCCGAGCGCCTTTACGCCGGGGAGTGGGAGGCCACGCCCGGCAAATGGCGGATCTCCTATGCCGAATGGGAGTATATCGAGGTGATTTCGGGCGCTTGCGTCGTCGCGGGCGACGATGGCGAGCGCATCGAGGCCGGGCCGGGGGATAGATTCGTCATCGAGCCCGGCTTTAACGGCACCTGGGAAGTGCTTTCGCCTATGCGAAAATCCTGGGTTATCCGCGAATAAGCCCGGTTTTTGTGCTTGCGGCTTGACGTAAGGCGCGGGTGGGTCTAGACGGCGCGCTCTATTGAACAATTTTGCTTCGGACAGTTATCGGACACCATGGCCAATATCGCATCTGCTGAGAAACGCATTCGTCAGACCCTGAAGCGCACGGCGCGTAACAAGGCGCGCAAGTCGCGCGTTCACACCGCCGTCCGCAAGGTCGAGGAAGCGGTGGCCGCCGGTAACAAGGAGGCCGCCCTGGCCGCCTTCCGCGCCGCGCAGCCCGAGCTGCAGCGCGCCGCCGGTAAGGGCGTGCTGAAGGCCAACGCGGTCTCGCGCAAGCTTTCCCGCCTCTCCGCCAGCGTGAAGGCGGTCGCCGCCTAATCTCAGGCTGCGTCCGGGCGTTAAAGACGCCCGTTTAAAAATAGAGACGAAATGGCAGCGCTGTCATCTCCATGAAAACATGAGATGACAGCGCTGTTCTTGTTGTGCCTTGCTGTATGGTTGCCGTTTGGAAATGTAGTTCTTGGTGTGAGAAACTTTTCTGTAAACAAGCCTTTGATTTTATTGTTTTAAAACATTAACTCAGAGGCTTGTTCGCAGACGCGGAAGCATTGAGCGCTTGCGCCATTTTGTAATTTTGACCTACAGTTGGGTTCTTAATACGACCATCCATAACTGTCTCAATTCTGGGAGGAACCGGCTGGCCGGCTACTATCTTTCCGGAACAGGGAGGGTGTGAGCTGGAGTCGAGGCTGGAGCGGAATATGGGAATGAGCCTGGAGATCAGTTCGGTGCGTGACGGTGACGCTTTGTCGAAAATCTCTCCGGCGCGGCAGGATGAGATCAGCCTGAACGAGCAGTGGGCCCGTGTGCGCGCCCGGCTCCAGGCTGAGGTCGGCGAGGTTGAGTACCGCACCTGGCTGAAGCAGGTGGCCCTGGCTGGCGTGGCTGGCGATGAGGTGACCGTGATCCTGCCCACGCGCTTTCTGCGCGACTGGGTGAACAAGGAATATGGTGAGCTGATCACCGCGTTCTGGCAGGCCGAGAACCCGGCCATCCGCAACGTGGAGATCCGCACCGGCACGCAGACGCGCGGCACCGCCCCGAGCCTGACCGAAGCCCCCGCCCCGGTGCAGACGCTCGCCGCCGCCCCCGCGGCCCCGGTTCAGCCCGCGCGCCCGGAATCCGCCGCCCCGCTGGATCAGCGCTTCACCTTCGATACCTTCGTCGTCGGCAAGCCGAACGAATTTGCCTATGCCTGCGCCCGGCGCGTGGCCGAGGCCCCGGCCACGCCGGGCTTCAACCCGCTCTTCCTGTATGGCGGCGTGGGGCTGGGCAAGACGCATCTGATGCACGCCATCGCCTGGGAGCTTTCCAACCGGGGCAATGGGCGGGCACCTGTTTCCGTCGCCTATATGTCGGCGGAAAAGTTCATGTACCGCTTCATCAACGCGTTGCGCTCGCAGTCCACGCTCGAGTTCAAGAACGAGCTGCGCTCGGTCGACGTGCTGATGATCGACGACCTGCAATTCCTCATCGGCAAGGACAACACGCAGGAAGAGTTCTTCCACACCTTCAACGCGCTTGTGGATGCGGGCAAACAGATCGTCATCTCCGCTGACAAGTCGCCCTCCGATCTCTCAGGCTTGGAAGACCGCCTGCGCACGCGCCTCGGCTGCGGCATGGTGGCGGATCTTCATGCAACCACCTTCGAACTTCGCTACTCCATTCTGGAAGCGAAGGCGCAGCGCGCGGGCGTGGACGTGCCGCCGCGGGTGCTGGAGTTCCTGGCGCGCAAGATCACGACCAATAACCGCGAGCTGGAAGGCGCTTTGAACCGTCTGGTCGCGCATGCGAATTTGTTCAATCGTCCGCTGACGATGGAAACGGCGCATGAGGTGCTGCACGACGTGCTGAAGGCGCATGACCGCAAGATCTCCATCCAGGAGATCCAGAAGCGGGTGGCTGAGCATTACAACATCCGCATCGCCGAGATGTCTTCCGCCCGGCGTGCGCGCAATATCGCCCGGCCGCGCCAGATCGCCATGTATCTGGCCAAGCAACTGACCTCGAAGAGCCTGCCGGATATCGGCCGCCACTTCGGCGACCGCGACCACACTACCGTGATGCACGCCGTGAACCGGGTGAGCGAACTCATCGCCCAGGACGCCGCCTTCGCCGAGGACGTGGACCTGCTGCGCCGCACGCTGGAGAGCTAAAGGCGGTGCCTTTTGGGGGACGCTGTCCCCCAAGCCCCCTGCCAGGAACCGAGTTCCTGGACCTCAATAATTAGGCAAATAAAAAGGGCTCCCTTGTGGAGCCCTTTTTATTGCCGGGTGGGTTCCAAGGGTCTCTCGGCCCTCGGCGGGGGGCAGGGGGCAGCGCCCCCTGAAAAGGCACGGCCCTACAGCTTCGGCATGGCTTGGGCCAGACGGCCGCCGAGGCGCACGGGTTCGATGCGCAGGGCGAGGCCGGTGGCGTCGTTGGTTTCGATGAACGCGCCGCAGAGTGTGGCCGGGCCTTCGGCCGGGGTGAGGCGCTCGCCGGGCATTTTGCGGATGATGCGGCCGATTGCGCCGTCCTTCTGCATGCCGATCACGGAGTCATAATCGCCGCACATGCCGAGATCGGTGGCGTAGGCGGTGCCGCTGGGCAGCACCTGATGGTCCGCCGTGGGGATGTGGGTGTGGGTGCCGGTGACGGAGGTGACGCGACCGTCGAAGGCATGGGCGAAGGACATTTTCTCGGAGCTGGCCTCGGCGTGGATGTCCACCAGAATGGCATGGGCGGTCACGCCCAGGCGGTGACGGGAGAGCAGTTCCTCGGTGATGCGGAAGGGGCAGTCCATCGCGTCCATGAACAACCGGCCCATGGCCTGGATGACCAGAACCTTGCGGCCATCGGGCAGGGTGACGAGCGAGAAGCCCTGGCCGGGCGTGCCGGGGGGATAGTTGATGGGGCGGATCAGGCGCTTTTGCTGCGCGATATAGGGGATGATCTCGCGCCGGTCCCAGGCATGGTTGCCCAGGGTGATGACATCGGCTCCGGCGGCGAACAGGGCGTCGGCCATGTCCGGCCCCAGCCCGAAGCCATGGCTGGCGTTCTCGGCGTTTACCGCCACGAAGTCGAGCTTGAGCGCGGCGCGCAGCTCGGGGATGTGCTTCAGCGCTGCCTCGCGGCCGGTGCGGCCGAGCAGATCGCCCAGGAAGAGTAATCTCATGGGCTGTCTATAGAGCCATCGCGGATGGTGTAACAGGCGGCATCCAGCCCGGTGAAGGTCTCATGGTCGGTGCCGGTGAGCCAGGCGGAGAGCGCGCCGGTGTTCAGCGCCGTGAACAAAGCGGTGCGGCGGGCGGCATCGAGATGCACCAGGGGTTCGTCGAGCAGCAGAAGCGGCGGCGTTCCGCGCGCGGCGGTGATGAGGGCGGCATGGCCGAGCACGATGCCGATGAGCATGGCCTTTTGCTGCCCCGTGGAGGAGAGGGCGGCGGGGCGGGCGGTTTGCGCGTCGGCGATGAGGAAATCCGTGCGCTGCGGGCCGATGGCGGCGCTGCGGGCGGCGGCATCCTGGGCGCGGGCTGTCGCATAGGCGGCGCGCAGGGCGTCCTCCACCTCTAGCGCCGGGGTGGTGGCGAGGCGGGTGGCGATGGCGCAGTCCAGCTCCAGGGCAACGCGGGGGAAGGGATCGGCGGCGCCCGTCTCGATGGTTGCGTTCAGCCGGGCGAGCAGCGCCATGCGCGTGGCAGTGGCGGCGACGGCGTGGCGGGCCATGGAATCCTCCAACCCCGCGAGCCATGCGGCCTCGGCGCGATTTTCCGCCAGCAGGCGGTTGCGCTGGGCGGAGGCGGACTCGAAGGCCGCGATCTCGCGCGCGTGGCTGGGCTCCAGGGCGACCACCAGGCGGTCGAGGAATTTGCGGCGGCCGGAGGCGGTGTCGGTGAAGAGGCGGTCCATCTGCGGGGTGAGCCAGACGGCGGCGAGTTGCTCCGCGATTTCGGCCTGGGTGCGGGGTTTTACGCCATTCAGGCGGAATTCGCGGCGGTCGGGCGCGCCCTCGGTTTGGGCGGTGCCGATTTCCAGGCCGTTATCGAAGCACGCGGCCACGGCCCAGCTGCCGGAGGCGCCAGGGCCGCGCCGGGCGAGTTCCGAGAATTTCGCCCCGCGCAGGCCGCGCCCAGGAACGAGCAGGGACAAAGCTTCGAGCAGATTGGTTTTGCCCGTGCCGTTGGGCCCGGCAAACACAATAAGCCGCGCTGCGGGTTCAAACCGTAGCGCGGCGTAGGAGCGGAAATCCGTGAGTGTGAGGCGGGAGAGCTGCGTGGTTTACACCCGCATCGGCATCAGCACGTAGATGGCCGATGCGTCGTCCTGGTCGCGGACCAGCGTGGGGGCGGCGCCGTCGGCGAAGAGGAACTCCACCTTGCCCTTGATCTGGTCGGTCACGTCCGAGAGGTAACGGGCCTGGAAGCCGATCTCGAGCGGGCCGTACTGGTAGTCCACCAGATCGCCGCCCAGCTCTTCGGAGGCGGAGCCCTGCTCGGCGGAGGCGGCGGAGATCACCAGCAGATCCTTGGCCAGAGAGAGCTTCACCGGGCGGTGCTTCTCGGCGGAAATGGCGGAGACGCGGCCCACGGCGTCGTTGAAGTCCTTCTTGTCCACGCGCAGGATCTTGTCGTTCCCACGGGGGATCACGCGGTCGTAATCGGGGAAGGTGCCGTCGATCAGCTTGCTGGTCAGGCGCATGTGGTCGATGCTGAACTGGATACGCGTCTCGGAGAGGGCGACCTCGACCTCGCCGGAGGCTTCGTCCAGCAGCTTGCGCAGCTCGGTCACCGTCTTGCGCGGGATGATGATGCCCGGCATCCCGGCGGCGCCGGAGGGCAGGGGCTCTTCCACGCGGGCGAGGCGGTGGCCGTCGGTCGCCACGGCGCGCAGGCAGGGGCCGTTTTCGCCCTCGGCGGCGTGCAGGAAGATGCCGTTCAGGTAATAACGGGTTTCCTCGGTGGAGATGGCGAAGCGCGTGCGGTCGATGAGCCCGCGCAGCTCCTGCGCCGAGATCACGAAATTATGCGTGAGCTTGCCGGCGTCCAGCTTGGGGAATTCATCCACGGACAGAGCCACGAGGCTGGTGGCGTAGCGCCCGGCGCGCAGGGCCAGAGGCGCGTCCCCGCCCGGATGGTCCAGCTCGATGACCGCGTTATCCGGCTGGCGGCGCACGATCTCGTACAGCGTGGAGGCGGGCACGGTGACGGCGCCGTTGCGCGAGGTTTCGGCGGCAACTTCCTCGACGAGGGAGATCTCAAGGTCGGTCGCGGCGATGGTCAGCTTGCCGTCCCGCACCGCCAGCAGCACGTTGGCGAGGATGGGGATGGTGTTGCGCTTCTCCACCACGTTCTGCACATGGGCCAGAGATTTCATCAACGTGGCGCGATCGGCCTTGAACTTCATGATACCCTTCCAGACACAAAACAAATTTTTGGCATTGTTGACCGATTCGTGACCTACCGTAGCAAGGGTGGCCGCTTTGGGGAAGGTGCGGCCCTGGCAGGGGCTTAACGCATATTCACCGCTTATTAAGCCGGGCCGTGGCAAATTCGGGGCCTTGGCACCCTGGCGGATGAACGCATGACGGCACTGGTACTCGAACTCAAGCAGGGCGAATCGATGATCCTCAATGGGGCGCTGATTCGCTTCAAGACACGCACGCGCCTCGAATTGAGCACGCATGCGCGGTTCCTGTTCGGCCGGCAGATCATGCGGGAGGAGGAGGCGACCACCCCGGCGCGGCGGGCCTATTACGCGGTGCAGCAGGCTTATATCGGCACCGAGGATGAGCGCCCGGCGGCGCTGGCGGCGGCGCGGCAGGTTGTCGAGGCGCTGCGTGACGCGGCCCAGGGGGATGCCCGTGCGGAGTGGGGGGCGCTGCTGGCCCGGCTGGGGGGCGATGCCGGGTTCGAGGCGCTGAAACTGGCGCGGATGATGGTCCGCGCCGAGGATTTCAGCCGGAGCTAGTCGCCGCGCAGGTCTTCCAGCCGCGCCAGGGCGGAAGCCACGTCCGGCACGACCTCGAACAGCTCGCGCACGCTCTCGCGCGCGAAGCCGCGGGCGATGGTCTGCTCGATCATCGTCACGAAAGGTTGGGCCCAGCCGAGGATGTCCACCAGGATGATCGGCTTGGCGTGCTGGCCTAGCTGCTTCCAGGTCAGGATCTCGAAAGTTTCATCGTAGGTGCCGAGCCCGCCGGGCATCACCACGAAGGCGTTGGCCAGGGCGAAGAGGCGGCGCTTGCGGGTGTGCATCGAGTCGGTGATGTAAAGCTCGGAGAGGCCGTGGAACTCCACCTCGCGCTTGCGCAGGAAGTCCGGGATGATGCCGGTAACATGCGCGCCCGCCTCCAGCGCCGAGCCCGCGGTAACGCCCATCAGCCCGACATTGCCGCCGCCGAACACCAGATTCATGCCGCGCTTGCCAAGGCCGGCGCCCAGGGCCTGAGCGGCCTCGGCATAGGCGGGCACGGCGCCGGGGGAGGAGCCGCAAAACACGGTGACGGAAAAACTACCCATTCAGCTCAGCCTCGCTTCCAGTATGGCCCCGTTCGTGGCAGGCTGGGGGCGATATGGCAAGCAAGGAGCAAGCCCCCAAGGGGGGCAACAAGACACGGGTCGTCGCCATTGCCGTGCTCGGCGTGCTGGCGCTCCTCGATATCGGCGTGCTGCTGCTGCTGCGCCATGGCGGGCCCCCGCCGGTGCAGTCCGTGCCCGCGCCGAGTACGCCACCCGCCCCGGCGGTAAGCACCATCGCCCCGCCGCAATTCGACGTGGTGCGCGTGGATGTCCAGGGCAATGCCGTGATCGCGGGCCGCGCGGTGCCCGGCGCGAAAGTGTTCGTGAAAGACAATAACAACGTGCTCGGCACGGTGACGGCGGACAGCCAGGGGGCCTTTGTGCTCGTGCCCTCAGCGCCGCTTACCCCCGGCACGCATGAGATCACCCTCTCCGAAGTGCCGCAAGGCGGGGTGGAGGTTGAGGGCAACCAGACCGCCACCGTGAACGTGCCGGGCAATGGCGGGCAGGTGCTGACCGTGCTCTCCGGCCCCAATGGCAGCACTGTGCTTACCGGGCAGGGGCCTCAGGCGGGGCAGCTTGGCATCGGCGCGGTGGATTACGACACCAGCGGCCACGCCATCTTCTCCGGCACCGCGCCGGCGGGGGCGAGCGTGGATTTGCGCCTGGACAATGTGGAGATCGGCCAGGCCAAGGCCGATGCGCAGGGGCGCTGGCATATCGCCGCCCCGGTGCCCGACCATCCCGGCATGCTCAGCCTGGGGGCGACTGTCAGCGGGCAGGCGCTGCCGCCTGTTACCGCGCCCTTCGCGCCCGAGACCCTGGCCGCCGCCCTGGCCGAGGGGCATGTGCTCATCGCCCCCGGCGATTGCCTGTGGCTGATCGCGCGCCACGCATACGGGCATGGCACCATGTACACGTTGATCTACTCGGCCAATGCGGGCAAAATCCACGACCCGAACCTTATCTTCCCGGGCCAGAACTTCGTTCTGCCCAAACCCAAGAGTTGATCCATGAATCTTGCTGAAACCGTGCAGTCGGTGATGAGCCCGCCGCATAAGGCTGGTTATCCGTTTATTCTCGGCGGCGTCGCCGCGGCGTTGCTGGGGCTGCTGTTCTGGCACCCGCTGGCCTGGGCGGGGGTGATCTTCGCCCTGTTCTGCCTGTATTTCTTCCGCGACCCCGAGCGCGTGCTGCCGCCCCGGTCGGACGTGTTCGTGGCCCCGGCCGATGGCCGCGTGGTGAGCATCGAGGAAGCCATTCCCCCCGCCGAGCTCGGCCTGGGCGAGACCAAGCTGCTGCGCGTGGCCACCTTCCTCTCGGTGCTGGACGTGCACGTGAACCGCTCGCCCATCGCCGCCACGGTTGAGAAGATCGCCTATCACCCCGGCCTGTTCCTCAACGCCGCCGCCGACAAGGCGAGCGACGACAATGAGCGCAACTCCATGCTGCTGCGCCTGGCCAATGGCCAGCAGGCGGTGGTGGTTCAGATCGCCGGGCTGATCGCGCGGCGCATTCTGTGCGAGGTGCATGAGGGCCAGAACCTGACCGCCGGTCAGCGCTTCGGCATCATCCGCTTTGGCAGCCGCACTGATCTGTACCTGCCCGAGGGCAGCAAGGTGCTGGTGGCGGTCGGCCAGCGCATGCTTGGCGGCGAGACGGTGATCGCCGAACTGCCCGGCGAAGCGTGATGGCACACCGCCGCCGACGCCGGTTGCCGCGTCGCCAGCGCCTCTCCGGCGAGAGCTTTAACCGCATGCTGCCGAACCTGATGACGCTGCTGGGCCTGTGCATCGGGCTCTCGGCCATCCGGCTCGGCATGCAGGAGCGTTATGGCGCGGCGGTGGTCGCCATCGCCGTCTCCATGGTCATCGACGGGTTGGACGGGCGCCTGGCGCGGATGCTCAAGGCCACTTCGCGCTTCGGCGCGGAGCTGGACAGTCTTTCGGACTTTGTGTGCTTCGGCGTGGCCCCGGCGCTGCTGTTATATATGTGGTCGCTGAGCGAGCTGGGGGCGATTGGCTTTCTGCCGCCGCTGATGTTCGCCTCGGCCATGGCGCTGCGTCTGGCCCGCTTCAACGCGGCGCTGGATTCCGCGCCCAAGGCGGCGTTCGCGTATAACTTCTTCACCGGCGTGCCGGCTCCGGCGGGGGCGGCGCTGGCCATGTTCCCGCTTTATGTCGGGCTGGAAGGCGACCAGACCGGCTTGGGCTGGCTGCATGAGTTGGCGGCGTTCCCGCTGTTCACCGGCGCGGTGCTGGTGGTGGTGGCGGGCTTGTGCATCTCCACCCTGCCTGTGTGGAGCTTCAAGAATTTCAAGATCCCCACTGCGGGGCTGTTGCCGATGCTCATTGGGGTGGTGGTGCTGGCCTCGCTGATCTTCGCCGACCCGTATCTGGCCGGGGCGCTGATGGCGGCGGCCTATATGGCGATGCTGCCCTTCAGCCTGCGCAGCTACCGCAAGCTGGCCAAGCAGGCGGAAGAGCGCCGTGCAGCCGCCGAGGATGTAGTCGAGGCCTAAGCAGCCGCTGAACTCTTGGGGAGCTTTTTGTAAAACGCTCCCCACATCCCGCAAAAACGTTTGATCCCATCAAGTTGTGGTTAAGGCGGCCCCTTAGCCTTCCTCGACATCCGTGTCCGGCCGGTCGCTGCCCAGCGCCAGCTCGGTATGCCAGACGCCGTCTTCGGTTTGGTATTCGATATAGGTGGTCTCATCCGGCACGCGCTGCTCCTCGGCCACGAGGCGCGCGGCTTTCAGCGCCGCCTCATGCGTGCGGAACGTCTCGGAGAACGCGCCGTTCAGCGTGTAAGCCCAGCCGCCGTCATGCGGCACGACTTTGTAATGGAAGTTGCCCATGTCCGTGCTCCTTTATTGTTCCGGGCATTATAGCCCGGTGGAGCGGCGGGGCCAATCGTTACGGCTGGGGCAGGACTTCCACGGTGACGTGCGAGAGCGTGCGGAAGCGGCTGAGGCGCTCGCGGTAGTACAAAGCGTCGCGCCCATTGGCGGATTGCACCGAGAGAATGGCCCCCAGATGCCCCGGGCCCAGACGCCATAGATGCAGATCGGCCAGTTCGTCGCCCTCCTGCTCCACCAATGTGCGCAGGGTCCGGGCCATCTCGGCGTCGGGCGTCATGTCCAGCAGGATCGCGCCTGTGTCGCGCACCAGGGTTAGCGCCCAGCTGGCGATGACCACCGCGCCGACAATGCCGGCGAGAGGGTCCATCCAGAGCCAGCCGAACAGCTTGGCCAGCGTCAGCCCCACGATGACGAATACCGAGACGGCGGCATCGGCCAGCACATGCACCAGCGCGGCGCGCATGTTGTTGTCGTGGTGATGATGGTGGTGGTCATGATCGTGGTCGTGGTGATCATGGTCGTCGTCGTGGTCGTGATGATGATGGTGATGCCCGGCGCCGAGCAGCCAGGCGGAGAGCAGGTTCACGCCCAGCCCCAGCACCGCGATGGGGATGGCCTCGCCAAAATGGATTGGCACGGGGGAGAAAAAGCGGCGCACGGCCTCAGCCCCGATGCCGAGCGCGATGACGCCGAGAATGATGGCGCTGGTGAAGCCCGCGAGGTCGCCCAGCTTGCCGGTGCCGAAGGAGAAGCGCGGGTCCTGCGCGTGGCGGCGTGCGAAGGTGTAGGCCAATGCCGCCAGCAATAGGGCGCCGGCATGGGTACTCATGTGCAGGCCATCCGCCACCAGGGCGATGGAGCCGAACCACAGCCCGCCGACGATCTCCAGCACCATCATCGCGGCGCAGACCCAGATCACCGCCCAGGTGCGGCGTTCGTTCTGCTCATGCGCCTCGCCCAGGAACATATGCGAATGCCCCTGCGCCACTGTAACTCCCAAGCTGGACACTGCACTCTCCATGATCGTTGCCCGTATTTTAGGGGGCGCTGCTTGCGGTCACAAGCGCGCGGCGCGTATTCTCCCGCCCCGAACCAACCCAGCGCCAGGAACAGGCTGTTACCATGAATATCGCAATGATTGTCGCGGCGGGGCGGGGCTACCGGCTCGGCGGGCCGCTGCCCAAGCAATATCTCACCCTGGGCGGGCAGCCGATTCTGCGCCGCACCATCACCGCGCTCGCCAGCCATAAGGAGATCGACGCGGTGCAGGTGCTGATCCACCCGGACGACACGGCGTTGTACGAGGCGGCGGTGCAGGGGCTGGAGAAGCTGCGCCCGGTGCTGTTCGGCGGGGCGACGCGCCAGGATTCGGCGCGGCTGGGGCTGGAGGGCATCGCCGGGCTGAAGCCGGAGAAGGTGCTGATCCACGACGCGGTGCGGCCGTTCATCGCGCCCGAGACCATTACCGCCGTGCTGGAGGCGTTGGAGCGCGTGCCGGCGGTGATCGTGGGCGTGCCGCTGGCCGATACGCTCAAGCGCGTGGAGAATGGCGTGATCACCGCCACGGTGGACCGCGCCGGGCTGTGGCGGGCGCAAACGCCGCAGGGCTTCCGCTATGCCGATATCCTGGCCGGGCACCGCCACGCCGTGGTGAGCGCGCCGGGGGTGGAGTTCACCGATGATTCGATGATCGCCGAACATGCGGGCATGCGGGTGGAGATGGTCGCGGGCACCGAGGATAATTTCAAGATCACCACGGCGGGCGATCTGGCGCGCGCGGAGTTCATGCTGCGCGGCTGAGCCGGGCGTGCTAGGCTCGGGGGCATGAAACACATCGCCCCCCTCGCCATGCTGCTGGGTATGGCCGCCGCCCCCGCCGGGGCGCAGACCGTGTTGACCATCGGCGCCACCGGGCAGGTGAACGCCGCGCCGGACGAGGCCACCGCCACGCTGGTGGCGCAGGCGATCTCGCCCGACGCCGCCAAAGCGCAGGCCCAGGTGAACGCCATGATGGCGAAGGCGCTGGACGAGGCGAGGGCAACCGAGGGCGTGGTGGCCACCACCGGCAGCTACGGCACCAGCCAGCAGACCACCGACACCCAGCCGCCCAAGACGGTGTATCAGGCCAGCCAGCCGCTGAATCTGGTGCTGCCGGCGGCGAATGGCATGCCCCCGGCGCGCTTTACCGATCTGGTGGGCAAGCTCCAGGGGCAGGGGCTGTTGCTGAACGATTTGGGCGGGGATCTCTCGGCCAAGGCGCAAGCTGCGGCGCAGCAGGCGGCGGTGCTGGCGGCGATCTCGCAGATCCAGTCCCAGGCGGAGGCCGTGGCGGCGCAGTTGCATGAGAGTGTGGGGGCGGTGAAGACGCTGAACGTGAACGCGCAAGCAGCACCCGGGCCGCGCCCGGTGATGGCCATGATGGCGATGCGCGCGGAAGCCGCGCCGGTCTCGGCACCGGGGGCGATTACGGTGACGGCGGATGTGAGCGCCGAGGTGGAGCTGGACGCGGCTAAGTAAGTAACAAGAGTTTTTTGGGGCCGCCCTTTTTTGCAAAAAAGGGCGGGTTTAACGTGGGGGCTTTTGGTAAAACGCCCCCACACCCCAAAAAACTTTTGTAAGTTAGATCAATCTATTAATTGCGCCAGCCGCTGCGTTGGGCCTCGCGCGCGGCGGCGTCCACGATATGTTCGGCCAAGCGGTCGGTCACCGGTTGCGGCGGGGTTTTGCCTTTCATCATCAGTACCGAGAAATCCGGCAATTCCGGCAGGCCTTCCTCCTGTGCCGAGAGCACGCGCACGCCCTCGGGCAGCGGGCTGGCGATGGCGCAGGTGACAGCCAGACCCGCCATCACCGGCACCAGGCTGCCGGTGGCGCTGCCCGAGATATAGGCGATGCGGTAGCGGCGGCCGGATTTGTCCAGCGCGCGGGTGGTGGCGCGGCGCCAGGAGCAGTCATGCTCGGCCAGGGCCAAAGGCAGCGGGTCCTGCTTGTGCGGGGCGAAGCGCGCGGAGGTGACCCAGACCAGCGGGCCGCTGATGAGCGGCTCGGCGGGCCAGTTCTTGGTCTCGTGCCCCTCGGAGACGAGGGTGAGGTCCAGCCGCCCGGCTTTCAGCCGCTCCATCAGCTCGTTGGAGGGCAGGCACACCACCTCCACTTCCACCGCCGGGTGACTCTCGGCGAAGCGGCGCAGAGCCTCGGGCAGGAATTGCAGGGCGTAGTCGTCCGGCGTGCCGAGGCAGACCTTGCCGCTCACCGCCGGGGCCTGGAAATTGCGCCAGATATCGTCGTTGAGCGCCAGCATCTCGCGCGCCCGGCCCAGCAGATAGGTTCCGTGCGGCGTCAGCTCGATCCCTTCACCACGGCCGCGATGCAGCAGGGTCTTGCCGAGCAGATCCTCCAGCTTGCGCATCTGCATGGAGATGGCCGCCTGGGTGCGGCCCACGCGTTGCCCGGCGCGGGTGAAGCTCTGCTCCTCCGCCACGAAAACGAAGGCGCGCAGGAGGTCGGGGTCGAGACCGTGGGGGAAGGACATAGAATAAGGTTATTTGATTTATGGGATAAGGACAATTCGTTTTGCTTATGCTGTCGCGAAGCCTAATTCGGCAGCCGAGGAACAAACCGCACGGGAGTTGGGAACATGCTGGCCGCACGGCGTGGATGGAGTGTTTTGCTGGCCTTGCCGCTGGAGCAGGTGCGCAGGATCTGGGTGCGGCTGGAGGAGATGCGCCGGGCCATCGAGACGCGGCGCATTCTGGCGAGGCTCGATGAGCAGACACTCGCCGATATTGGCGTGACCCGCGCCGAGGTGCTGGAGGAAATCCGGCGGATGCCGTGGGATACGAAGCCGCGGCGTTAACCCGGCACGCGGATGGCGCTTAACCCCGCCTTGAGCGCGGCCAGCACGCAGGGCAGGGAGAGCGCCACGCAGCCGGCCGTGGGGGCGTAATCGGCGGTGGCGACATGGAAGAAGATCGCCGAGCCGCGCCCCGGCTCGATGGGGCTGAGATTCCAGTCCAGCACGCCGATGACATCGTACACATGGTCCTCGCGCCACAAAGCCTCGTGGCTGGCGGCGTAGGGCAGGCGGACATGCTTGTTATAGGCCGGGTCGGCGGGATCGTCGCACCAGCCGTCCTCGGGGTTTATGGGCTCCAGCGGCACGGCGCAGACCGGGGCGGAAATACGGTCGGCCCGGTAGAGCACGCGGGTGAGCTTGAGCAGGCCCGAGGGGGTGCCGCCATCGCCCTCGCGCTTGGTGGCGGCGCAGACGATGCCCGAGCGCCCATGTGCGGCGCGGTAATGATGGTCGCCGCCGATCAGCACATCGCCCTGGAGCAGGAACTCAACCAATGAGATGCCCAAAGCGTTTCGCCTTGGTCTCCAGGTAGGAATTGTTCACGCCGTTGGGGGCGAATTCGTGCGGCACGCGCTCGGCGATGTCGATGCCGCAGGCGGCGAGGCCCTTCACCTTCTCGGGGTTGTTGGTGAGCAGGCGGATCTTGTGGATGCCCAGAGCCTCCAGCATGGCGGCGGCGATGTGGAAATTGCGTTCATCGGCCTCCCAGCCCAGGGCGCGGTTGGCGTCCAGCGTGTCGAGCCCTTCATCCTGCAAGGTATAGGCGCGGAGCTTGTTGATGAGCCCGATGCCACGCCCCTCCTGCGCCAGATACAGCACCGCGCCATTGCCCTCGCGCCCCATGCGGGCGATGGCCCCTTGCAGCTGCGGGCCGCAATCGCAGCGCAGCGAGCCCAGCAGGTCGCCGGTGAAGCATTCGGAGTGGATGCGCACCAGCGGCGCCTCCTGGGTTTCCGGGTGGCCGACGAGGATGGCCATGTGCTCGATGCCCTGGTCCAGCGCGCGGAAGGCGATGAGGCGGGCATCGCGCGCGGCGTCCAGCGGAACGGCGACCTCGGCCACCTTGGTGAGCGAGGCGGCGAGGTTGAGCGGGTAGGCCAGCAGGTCGGCGGCGGGGACGGCGAGCAGATCGGCTCCCGCCTTCTGGCTGGCCCAGCCCGGCTTCACCGGGGCCACGACCATGGCGGGCAGCAGCCGGGCGAGCTTGCCCAAAGCCAGGGCGGCCTCGGCCTCGGGCGGGGCTTCGGTGGTTTCGAATTGCGGGAGGATCTGCTCCAGCGTTGGGTCGGCGGCGCGCTTGAGGGTCTCGGCGTCGATGAGCGGGCGGGCCAGCTTGAGCGCGATGGCGGGGGCTTTCTCCTCCACATCGTGGCGCAGCACGGCGGCGGCGCGGGAGGGGCTGAGCAGCAGCATGGCCGGGCCGTTGGAGAGCGTGTCGATCAGGCGCAGCCCTTCCGCGCCCACGGTCTCGGCCGGGACGATGATGAGCGGGTGTTTGGCAGCCAGCACCACGGGCACGCCGCGGCGGGCTTCGGCGATGGCCCGGTGTACGGCCCGGGTACGCGGGGTGCCCAGCGTGGCCCCCGGATTTTGCACATGCTTCATCATTATGTGTCATCAAATAGGGCGGGCTGGGGCGTCTGGCCAGAGAGGCTTTCAGGGCCGGTAAAATTCTGTATGGTCACGCTCAAGTAGCAAGGAGACTTTGCATGTCCGCCCAACGTCCGATTCTCGTGGTTGACGATGACGAGGCTCTGCGTTCGGCGCTGATCGAGCAGTTGGAGCTGGATGGGGAGTTCGCGCCCGATCAGGCCAACTGCCTGACCGCCGCCGAAGCCAAGCTCGAGATTCAGGGGGCGCGCTACGATGCGGTGCTGCTGGATGTGGGGCTGCCCGATGGCGATGGCCGCGATTTCTGCCGCCGCCTGCGCGATAAGGGGTTTAAGTCGCCGATCATCATGCTCACCGGCTCGTCGGAGGAAGCGGATGTCGTGCGCGGGCTGGATTCCGGGGCGAATGATTATATCGCCAAGCCGTTCCGGCTGGCTGAGCTGCTGGCCCGGCTGCGCGCGCAGCTGCGCAGCTTCGAGACCTCGGAAGACGCGACCTTTACCATCGGGCCGTACACGTTCCGCCCCTCGGCGCGCCAGCTGACAGATGCCAGCGGCAAGCGCATCCGGCTGACGGATAAGGAGACGGCGATCCTGAAATTCCTGTACCGGGCGGAGGGCAAGCCGGTCTCGCGCCAAGTGCTGCTGAACGAGGTGTGGGGCTATAACGCGGCGGTGACGACGCATACGCTGGAGACGCATGTGTACCGGCTGCGCCAGAAGATCGAGCCGGACCCCGCGACCTCGCGCCTGCTGCTGACGGAAAGCGGCGGGTACAAGCTTAATCCGTAAATTATAGACGTTTTTGATGCCGCTTTTTTGTAAAAAAGGCGGCGCCCAAAAAACTTTTATAACTTTTCCATCGTGCGGGCGGCGGCCTCTACGCAGAGCTCGAATATGTCCAGCGCGTCGAAGGAGCGGGAGAGGCCGTCCGGCGGGAGCGTGAGGCGCAGCCCGCCGCCATAGTCCGCGGCCCCTTCGATCATCAGGTTATCCGCCAGCCCGAAATTCTCCACCGCCATGCCGGGGATGGGGTCGGGTTGCGTCGTCATTTGCGCCAGGGAGCGGGCGGCAAAATCCTCGGCGCTGTTGGAGTAGCCGAACACCGGCAGGCCGCGCCCCAGAAACCATCCAAGTTCGACCAGCGTGCCGGCATCGGCCGAGGCGCCGCGGAACGGGGTGAGATTGGCGATGATCAGGCCGCAGGCGCGCATCATGGCGATGTCGTCCAGATAGATCCGCCGCCAGAGCGCATCCGGGGGCAGGGAGGCGTCGAGCGCCGGGTTGAAGGGGGAGACGCCTTCCAGCCCATACCGGGCGCAGATGGCGATTTTGGCTTCGGCCTGCGCCGCGGCGTTGGGCAGGAAAACATCCGGTCCGGCGAGATAGGCTTTGGGCGCGGGCATGAGGGGGCTCTACTTTTGGGTTTCCGCGTAGTCTGCCCAGATTCGGGGGGAGATGAAAACCGGGCTCAAGCCTCGGGCAGGCTGGGGACCGATTGCGGTGTGGCGGCGGCGAGGTACAGGGCTTCGGGCAGGCTGCGGTACAGTGCCGCGGACCAGTCGGGGTCAACGAAGGCCGTGCCGTTCCAGCCCATCTCCACGAAGGCGAATTCCTCGCGCAGGCTCTGCTCGGGCAGCAGATGCCGGTAGAAGCGGAACTTCCCCGCCAGCGTGTTGGCGGTGCGGATGAGCTCGCGGTTGCGCGCCTGGTGGTGGCCTCCGGGCTCGAACACCGGCGCGGTCTCGGGGGCCAGGAGTTGGATGCTCTCCGCCGCGAGCTGGCTGGCGATGCGGCGGAACGCCTCGTTGGACTGGCGATGCAGCCGGCCCCAGTGATGCGCGAGGCAGACATGGTAGCGCCCGGCGGATTCATGGAAGCTGACAAGGCAGGTGATGCCGCTCTCCGCCGAGCCGAAATGCCGCCAGGTGGAGACCACCTCATCGGCCATGGCGAAGGCGGTAAGCCCAGGCGGTTGGCCGGCTTGCAGGCGGGAGGTTTGTGCCAGCAGCCCCAGGCGCTGGCGTTGGCGCGCTCGCTCGTAAGCGGCTTCGGCCTCGGCGAGGCTGGTGAAGGCGGCAAAATCGGGCAGGACGGAGAAGCCGTCCTCATCCGCGGGCAGATCCGCGAAGAGGAAGGCGGCGTAATCGGCGATCAGGGGGAAACGCGCCAGACGGGCCGCTTTCAACGCCGCGCGGGTTGCGGCCAGATGCTCCTGCGCGGCCTGATACCCAGGCGCGCCGAGCGCGGTGGCGGCGCAGCGCGCCTGGGCGTTGGCGTATTCCGCCTCGGCGGTGGCGAGGCGGAGAGACCAGTTAGTGGCGTAGAGCGGGTTGGCTGTCATGGCCGATGGCGGGCCGCTCCCCCCCGCTGCGCTGGCGCAGCAACGTCATCAGCCCGGTGAAGGCTTCATCCAGCGTCTTGCCCGAGGTGTAGAAGGTGCGGTCGGCCTTGGCGTAGAAGCTGGCGCGGCTTTCCAGCGTCAGGCGGATATCGTCCACGCCGTTGCGGTTGCCGGGCATCAGCCGCTGGTCGCCTTGGGCGAGCACGCGGTTGAAGTGATCCTCGGGCTCGGCCTGTAGCCATACGGTGAAGCAGCTGTTCAGCAGCAGCTCGAAATTCGCGGTGTCGCCCACCAGCCCGCCCGCCGTGGCGATGACGCAGGCATCATGCGTGCGCAGCGTCTCCTCCAGGGCCTGACGCTCGTAGCGGCGATAGGCGTTGGAGCCGTACAGCGCCTGGATTTCGACCGGGGCGCAGCCCGCGAGGCGGGTGATCTCGTCGCGCAGTTCGATGAAGGGAACGCCCAGCTCGGCTGCGGCCATCTGGCCCAGCGTGGACTTGCCGGCCCCGCGCAGGCCCACCAGCGCGATACGGTTGCGCCGGTTCTGTGCCGCGCCCGAGGCGCCAAACAGATCGGACAGCACGCGGTGCGCCTCGGTCAGCTCGCGCGCATCGCGCCCATGCAGCAGGCGGCGGATCATCAGCCATTCCGGCGTGGCGGTGGTTTCGTCGCCCAGCAGTTCGGCCAGCGAACAGTCCAGCGCCGCGGCGACATGCGCCAGCACCAGCACCGAGATGTTACCGGTGCCGGATTCGAGATTGGCCAGATGGCGCTCGGAGACGCCAGCCTCCTCGGCCAGGATGCGGCGGGTCATGCCGCGGCGGGCGCGCAGCAGCTTCACGCGCTGGCCAAGGCCGGGAAGAAGATCGGAATCGGTAGGGGGGGTCATGAAGGCATCAATTCAAAAGCGATGGTCGGCGTTAGCAGTTTTTTGCGCGCGTCGGAAGCGTCAAACAAGTGTTACTTGAACTATATTGCATAGCGATACATTCGCGCGCCAGTTTGGCGGAATTGAGGCGGGTCTTGGCAAGGCTTGGGGCAGGTGCCATGTCTCGGAACATGACAGAACATCATGATCCGGTCGGTTGGCACGGGACGACAATCCTCTCCGTGCGGCGCAATGGGCAGGTGGTGGTGGCCGGAGACGGCCAGGTGAGCCTGGGCAATACCGTGGTGAAGGGCAATGCCCGCAAGGTGCGGCGCGTTGGCAATGGCAGCGTCATCGCGGGCTTCGCGGGGGCGACCGCCGATGCTTTCACGCTGCTCGAACGGCTGGAGGGCAAGCTCGAGCGCTTCCCCAACCAGCTTGAGCGCGCCTGCGTGGAACTGGCCAAGGATTGGCGGATGGACCGCTATCTGCGCCGGCTGGAGGCGATGCTGATCGTGGCCGACAAGGAGCGCGGCTTTACCCTGACCGGCAATGGCGACGTGCTGGAGCCGAGCGACGGCATCATCGCCATCGGCTCGGGCGGCAATTACGCCCTCTCCGCCGCCCGCGCGCTGATGACCGTGCCGGATTTGAGCGCCGAGGAGATCGCCCGCCGGGCGATGAAGATCGCCGCGGATATCTGCATCTACACCAACGAAAATCTTGTGGTTGAGACGATCTGATGGAAGCTCCCGTTTACTCGCCCCGCGAGACTGTCTCAGAGCTGGACCGCTTCATCATCGGCCAGAACGACGCCAAGCGCGCCGTGGCCATCGCTCTGCGCAACCGCTGGCGGCGCCTGCAACTCGCCGATGACATGCGCGACGAGGTGGTGCCCAAGAACATCCTGATGATCGGGCCGACGGGCTGCGGCAAGACCGAGATCGCGCGGCGCCTCGCCAAGCTGGCGCAGGCCCCGTTCATCAAGGTCGAGGCCACGAAGTTCACCGAGGTGGGCTATGTGGGGCGCGATGTGGAGAGCATCGTGCGCGATCTGGTGGAGACCTCCATCACCATGCTGCGCGAGCAGAACCGCAAGGGCGTGGAGGCCAAGGCCGAGCTGAACGCCGAGGAGCGGATCATCACCGCCCTGGTGGGAGAGCAGGCCTCGGCCGATACGCGGGTGAAATTCCGCCGCATGCTCCGCGCGGGCGAGCTGGAGGACAAGGAGATCGAGATCGCGGTCGGCGAGACGCAGGGCACGCCGATCGGCATGATCGATTTGCCCAACATGCCGCAGGGCGGGGCGATCAATTTCGGCGATATGATGAAGGGCATGTTCGGCCGCCCGGCGCAGAAGAAGAAGCTGCGCGTGGATGAGGCAAGGCGCGCTCTGCAGCGCGAGGAAGCCGACAAGCTGCTGGACAACGAAGCCCTGACCAAGGACGCGGTGCGCCATGCCGAGCAGAACGGCATCGTGTTCCTCGACGAGATCGACAAGATCTGCGCGCGCTCAGATAGCGGGTTCAAGGGCGGCGATGTCTCCCGCGAGGGCGTGCAGCGCGATTTGCTGCCGCTGATCGAGGGCACGACCATCTCCACCAAATACGGGCCGATCAAGACGGACTACATCCTGTTCATCGCATCGGGCGCGTTCCATGTGGCCAAGCCCTCGGACCTTCTGCCTGAGTTGCAGGGGCGCCTGCCCATCCGCGTAGAGCTGAACTCGCTCTCGCGCGAGGATTTCAAGCGCATCCTCACCGATACCGAGCACTCGCTGCTGAAGCAGTACATCGCGCTGCTGGGGACGGAGAACGTGGCGCTGAACTTCACCGATGACGCGGTCGATGCCATCGCGGGCCTGGCCTACGATATCAACGACCGGGTGGAGAATATCGGGGCGCGGCGTCTGGCGACCGTGATCGAGCGGCTGCTGGAGGAGATCAGCTTCACCGCCAGCGACCGCTCGGGCGAGGCGGTGACGGTGGACGCCGCTTATGTGAACGAGCGCGTGGCCCCGCTGGCGGCCAAGGGCGATCTCTCCCGCTTCATCCTGTAAGAGGCGGGGCATGCACAAGCTCGCGGGGGCCTTGACGGCATTGGTGGCGCTGGCGGCGCTGGGCGTCGCCTATTTCGCGCAATATGGACTGCTCCTTACCCCCTGCGAGCTGTGCTTGTGGGAGCGTTGGCCTTACCGCATCGTGGCCGTGCTGGGGCTGCTGGCCATCATGACCAAGCCGAAATCCACCCGCGCCTTGCTGGCGCTCGCCGGGCTGGTGATGCTGGGCGATGTCGGCATTGCCTTTCTGCATGTGGGGGTGGAGTTCGGCTGGTGGAACTCGCCGCTGCCCGAATGCAATGGCGTGCTGACGCCGGGCGCGCCGCTGCCGCTGGCGCCGGCCACGCCGTGCGACCGGCCGGTTTATCTCATCCATGCCCTGCCAGTCTCCATGGCGATGATGGATCTGGCGGCGGCTTTTGTCTTTGCCGTGGCGCTGCTGGTTTATGTGGCGCGCAAGAGGAGAGTGTTCCGATGAGCGATGAGGTGAAGAAGTTCATCCGCGTGGACCATGCCGGAGAATACGGCGCGGCGCGGATTTATGCTGGGCAGCTCGCCGTGCTGGGGCGCGGCAAGCACGGGCCGCAACTGGAGCACATGAAGGCGCAGGAGCAGGTGCATCTGGACACTTTCGCCGAGATGATCGCCAAGCGCCGCGTGCGCCCCACCGCCATGCTGCCGTTTTGGCATGTGGCGGGCTTCGCCCTGGGCGCGGTAACCGCCGCCATCGGCCCCGAAGCCGCGATGGCCTGCACCGTGGCGGTGGAGGAGACCATCGACGCGCATTACGCCGCACAGCGCGACACGCTGGGCGAGGACGAGGCGGATTTGCGCGACACCATCGAGGTCTTCCGGCTGGAGGAGGTGGAGCACCGCGATATCGGGCTGGAGAACGGGGCCGAGCAGGCGCCGGCCTATAAGCTGCTCTCCGGGCTGATCCGGCTGGGGTGCAAGGCTGCCATTCGTTTGAGCGAGACCATCTAGGCCCACGAGACCATAATCTCGCCGTAAGCCCGCCCGAGCATGGTGGCGTGAAACAGGCTGGGCGGGCAACCGTCGGCCTTGCGAAAACTCAAGGAATGAAGCCGATGAAGTTTAAATTTGCCAAGTCTCTTTGCGTTGGTGCGACTCTGGCGCTGCTCGGCGCTCCGGCGATGGCGCAGCAGGGGCCGTATAATGGCGGCCCAGGCAACATGCAGCACATGGAGCCGCAGCCGGGCATGATGGGCGGTGGCGATGGCTACAACCACCCCGGCAACCCCAGCATGCAGGGGCAAATGCATGGTGAAGGCCATGGCCAGATGCATGGCGAGGGCTATGGCCAGCATGGCAATGGCTACGGGCAGGGCTGCGGCCATTGCTGGCGCGAGGGGCAGCGTTTCGACGGGCAGCGCGAGGTGGTGGGGGACTGGCATAATTACGGCCTGCGCCAGCCGCCGGAAGGCTATGAATGGGTGCGCGACGGCAGCCAGTTCGTGCTGATCGCCGTGGCCAGCGGGATTATCTCCAGCATCATCCTGAACTCGATGTATCATTGACGCGGGCGCTGTTCTTGCGCCGTCCAGCGGCATAAGAACAGCCTCATGTCTGCGACCGTCTCTGAAGGATTGGCCAAGGGCCCCCGCCAGCGCGCCATGTTTGGCGTGGCGCTGGCGGTGTTGCTCTCGGTGCTCGACTATACCGTGGTGAATGTGGCGCTCCCGCGGATCGCGGTGAGCCTCAACTGCCCGGACTCGGCCGCCATATGGGTGGTCAACGCTTATCAGCTCATCACCGTTATCGCCCTGCTGCCCGTGGCCGCGCTGGGGGACAGGCTGGGCCATGCGCGGCTGTGCCGGGTGGGGCTGGTGCTGTTCGTCGTCGCCTCGGTGCTGTGCGCCATTGCCCCCTCGCTGCCCATTCTGGCGGCGGCCAGGGCGCTGCAGGGGCTGGGGGCGGCGTGTATCCTGGGCGTGAACGCGGCGTTGCTGCGCTATATCTACCCGCCGCATATTTTGGGGCGGGGCATCGCGCTGAACGGGCTTGTCATCGGGCTGGGGGTGGCCATCGGCCCGACCATCGCCGCCGCGGTGCTTTCCGTCGCCACGTGGCCTTGGCTGTTCCTCATCAACCTGCCTTTGGGCGGGGCGGCGTTCTACTTCGCGCTTACCGCCCTGCCGAATACGCCGCGTATTCCGGGCGGGTTCGACTATGCCAGCACCGTGCTGCTGGCGCTGGCCTTTGGCGGACTGATCATCGGCGGCGACCGCTTCGCGCATGAGAGCAGCCTGGGGATCACGCTGGGACTGATCGCCCTGGGCGCGGTGAGTCTGGCGGTGCTGGTGCTGCGCCAACTCGGCAAGTCCGACCCGCTGCTGCCGGTGGATCTGCTGGCGCGCGGCGGGTTCAGCACAGCGTTTCTTACCGGGTTCTTCGCGTTCATCGCTTCGAATTTCTTCATCATTCCCATGCCCTTCGCGCTGATGAACGAGCTGCATCGCGGCCCGGTGGCGACGGGTTTGCTCATCACCCCCTGGCCGCTGGCCATTGTGGCGGTGGCGCCGATCGTCGGGCGGCTGACGGACCGCTATCCGGCGGTCATTCTCTCCACCATTGGCCTGGCGCTGACCGGCACCGGGTTTTTGCTGCTGCGGCTGATGCCGGCTGATCCTTCGAACCTCGACATCGCTTGGCGCATCTTCCTGGCCGGGGCGGGGTTCGGGCTGTTTCAGCCGCCCAATAACAAGGCGATGATCGGCACCGCGCCCAAGAACCGCATCGGCGGGGCGAGCGGCATGGTCTCGGTGGCGCGGCTGCTGGGGCAGACGGTGGGGGGCATGCTGGTGGCGCTGACACTGGGGCTGGTGCGGGACGCGCCCTATGCCGCCTGCCTGGATTTCGCGGCGCTGACCGCTTATTTCGCGGCGTCGCTCAGCCTGAGCCGGGTGTTTGTCAAGGGCGGGTGAGGGCGCTCAGGCGGCGCGGATGCGCTGGTCCAGCCGTTCATCGTCGATACCCGCGGGCTCGGCATGCACGAGCACCTCGGCATTGCCGCCATACAGGGCCAGAACGGCGTCGGTCGCGGCTTCGCAGATGTCGTGCCCGGCGCGGACGGTGATGTCGCCGTCCATCTCAAGGTGGAATTCGATGAAGCGGCGGTCGCTGGCGTTGCGGGTGCGCAGGTCGTGCAGGTCCACCACCCCCTTGCAGGAGCGTACGGCGGCCTTGATGAGGGCGCGTTCGTCCCGGGGGAGTTCCTCGTCCAGCAGCACATGCAGCGCGTTGCGGATGATCCCGGCGGCGCACCAGATGAGGTAGAGCGACAAACTGAGGCCGATCGCCGGGTCGACGCGGTGCCAGCCCGTGAGCCAAGTGATGCCGAGCGAGGCCAGCACGCCGATATTGACCACGATGTCGGCGACATAATGCTGGCGGTCGGCGATGATGGCCGCCGAGCGGGTGCGGTTGATGACCCAGCTTTGCAGCGCCACGAGGCAGGCCACCGCCGCCAAGCTGCCGACGGTCATGACGATGCCGGCTTGCAGCGCCTCCAGCGGGGTGGGGTGCAGGAGTTTGGCACCCGCCTGATAGATGAGCACGCAGCCCGCCCCCGCCAGCAGCAGCGCTTGCAGAAAGGCGGCCAGCGTCTCGCCCTTGCCATGGCCGTAGCGGTGGTTGTGGTCCTCGGGCCGCCCGGCATAGCGCACGCCGATGAAGGTGACGGCGGAGGTGCAGACATCGAGCACGCCATCCACCGCGGCGGCGAGCAGGGCCATGGAACCCGTGAGCATCCAGGCGGCGAGTTTGATCCCCACCAGAATCAGGGCCATCACGAAGCTGGTATTCGCCGCCAAGCGCCGCAAGCGTTGGTTGGTGTCGGCCTGTGTCATGCCCGGAGGCTCCTGGGGGTCGTGGGTGAGAACAGCAAAAGCCCCGCAACCCGCAGACCCTGGGCGGCTTGAAGAGCTTGCTGGTCTCGCCGAGCGTTCTGCTTAAGAACGCCGCGCACGCCACAGGCCAAGGCCCGAGTATGTTGACATGCGCTCCCTCACGACGGAGGGCGGGCTACTCCCCAATGGAGGCAGACCTAGTGAGTTTTGCCCGGGGATGCAAGGCGCCGTTAAGCCTCGATTTCCTTAACCCGCGCTTTACGCTAGAGTTTGCGCATGAACGAAATTCGGCCGGTGGAGCACGGGGTGGAAAAGCTTGAGGCGCTGGCGCAGATCGAGCGCAAGCTGGTCTGGCTTGCCTCCTGGATGATCCACCATGCCAACCATATCCGGCCCAACCCGGAGGGGCTGAAGGTCGGCGGGCATCAGGCCTCCTGCGCCTCGGTGGCGACGATCATGACCGCGCTGTATTTCGACGCGCTGCGCCCCCAGGACCGCGTGGCCGTGAAGCCCCATGCCGGGCCGGTGCTGCATGCCATCAACTATCTTTTTGGCCGCCAGAGCCTGGAGAAGCTGAAGGGGCTGCGCCAGCTCGGCGGCGCGCAGGCTTATCCCTCCCGTGCCAAGGACGGGCCGGAGATCGATTTCTCCACCGGCTCGGTGGGGCTGGGCGTGGCGCTGACGAGCTTTTCCGCGTTGATCCAGGACTATGTGGAATCGCACGGGCTGTTGCCGCCAGGGGCGACGCGGGGGCGCAATATCGCTATCGCGGGCGATGCGGAGCTGGACGAGGGCAATATCTACGAGGCGCTGCTCGAAGGCTGGAAGCACGATGTGCGCGATGTCTGGTGGATTGTGGACTATAACCGCCAGAGCCTGGATTCCGTGATGCCCGACCGGCTGTTTGGCCGGTTCGAGGGGCTGTTCCGCGATATGGGCTGGAAAGTCGCCACGCTGAAATATGGCCGCAAGCTGGAGGCCGCCTTCGCCCGGCCCGGCGGGTACAGCCTGCGCGGCTGGATGGATGAATGCCCCAACTCCACCTATTCGGCGCTCACGTTCCAGGGCGGCGTGGCGTGGCGCGATGCGCTGCTGACCGATCTGCGCAAGAGTCGGGGCGTGCGGGCGATTATCGACCCGCTGACCGATGACGAGCTGGCTGCGCTGATGACGAATCTCGGCGGGCATGATCTGGAGGCGCTGACCAGCGCCTTCGCCACCGCCGCGCAGAGCGACCAGCCGACCTTGTTCCTGGCCTATACCGTCAAGGGGCGCGGGCTGCCTTTCGCCGGGCATAAGGACAACCATGCTGGGATGATGACCCGCGAGCAGATGGACGGGTTCCGGGCCGCCAATCATGTCCGCCCCGGGCATGAATGGGAGCAGCTCGAAGGGGTGGAGAACCCGCGCGCGGTGGAGCGGTTCGTGCAGTCCGTACCGTATGCGGTGTCGCTCACCCCACATGGCCGGCGCCTGCCCGCCGAGCCCGTGCCGGTGCCGCAAAAGCTGCCGCAGCCGCGTGTGACCGGGCGGAAGATGAGCACCCAGGCGGGGTTTGGTGAGATCCTCTCCGAGATCGGCCGGGCGCAGGGGGAGAGTGCCGCGCTCTCGCGCCGGATTGTTACCACCAGCCCGGATGTGGCGGTCTCCACCAATCTGGGGCCGTGGATCAACCGGCGCGGGGTGTTCGACAGGCATACGCGCGAGGATGTGTTCCGCAACGGCAAGTTGGTGAGCGCGCAGCGCTGGGGGGCGGACCCGCATGGCCAGCATGTGGAGCTGGGTATCGCCGAGCAGAATTTGTTCCTGCTGCTGGGGGCGGCGGGGCTGAGCCATGATCTGTACGGGGCGCGGCTGCTGCCGGTGGGCACGGTGTACGACCCGTTCGTGAATCGCGGGCATGATGCGCTGTTTTATGCCTGCTACCAGGATGCGCGGTTCCTGCTGGTCTCCACGCCCTCGGGCATCACGCTGGCGCCGGAGGGCGGGCAGCATCAGGCCACCAACACCCCGCTGCTGGCCGTGGTGCAGGACAAGCTGGCGAGCTTCGAGCCCGCCTATTGCGACGAGCTGGCGATCCTGCTGCGCCATGCCTTTGAGTATATGCAGCAGCCGGAGGGCAGCGCGGTTTGGCTGCGGCTTTCCAACCTCGCGCTGCCGCAGCCGGAGCGGGCGCTGAACCCGGCGCATGTGATTGCGGGCGGGCATTGGGTGGTGCCGCCGCAGCCGGGTGCTACCATCGCCATCGCCTACCAGGGCGCGGTGGCGGGGGAGGCGGAGAAGGCCTTCGCCGTGCTGCGCGAGGATGTGCCCGAAGCCGGATTGCTCGCCGTGACCAGCCCGGACCGGCTCTATGCCGGATGGCGCGCCGCCCAGCGCAGCCGCCGGCAGGGGGTGAAGGCGGGTTCGCATGTCGAGGATCTGCTCAAGCCGCTGGCGGCTGATGCGGCGCTGATCACAGTGCTGGATGGGCATCCGGCGGCGCATGCCTGGCTGGGCGCGGTGCGCGGCCAGCGCGTGATGGCGCTGGGGCCGGACCGGTTCGGGCAGTCGGGCGATGTGGGCAGCCTGTACCGTGAATATGAGATCGACAGCGCCGCGATTCTGGACGCCTGCGCCGAGGCGTTAATCCCGGAGAGCGATTAAGGGCAGCGCGGCGGGCAGGTCCTCGGCCAGCAGGCCGGGGCCTAGGCTGCGCGCGGCCTCGCCATGCAGCCAGACGGCGGCGCAGGCGGCTTCGAATGCTTCCATGCCCTGCGCCAGTAGCGCGGCGCACAGACCCGCGAGAACATCGCCCGTGCCGCCGGTGGCGAGAGAGGCGGGGGCGTTGGTGTTGATCGCGGCGCGGCCATCGGGGGCGGCGATCACGGTGTCGGCACCTTTTAATATCGTCACGGCTCCGGTGAGGGCGGCGGCGCGGCGGGCGGCGTCCAGCTTGCTGGGGCCGGTCTCGCCGAAGACCCGGACAAACTCGCCTGTATGCGGGGTGATGATGCTGACGCCCCGTAGTTTTTCCGGCGCGCCGGTGCAGGCGGTCAGGGCGTCGGCGTCGGCGAGGATGGTTTTGCCGGCGGCGATGAGCTGGGGCAGGGCCTCGGCGGCGCGGGCCACGCCCAGGCCGGGGCCGATGATCCATGTGTGGCGGCGGGGATCTTGCAGCAGCGCGGCCAGTGGGTCGGTGCGCAGGATCAGCCCGGCTTCGGGCAGGACCATTGGCGTGGGGGCGGCCAGCGTGACCATGCCCGCCCCAGCCCGGCGCGCGGCGGCGCAGGCGAGGCGCGCGGCCCCTGGCAACTCACCGCAGAGCACGGTGACGTCTCCGGCGCTGTATTTATGGCCGGTGGCTTCGCGGTTGGGCAGGGTGAAGAGGGCGGGGGAATTCTCCCAGGCCTGGGGGGCGATGTCCGTCAGCACGGTGTCGGGCATGCCGATGTCCCGGAGCAGAAGCGCGCCGCACAGGCCCCGGCCGGGGTAGAGTAGATGGCCGGGCTTCTTGCGGAAGAAGGTGACGGTGAGCTCTGCCTGTGGGGCGAAGCCGCGTATCTGGCCGGTGGCGCCGTCCACGCCGGAGGGGACATCTACCGCCACGATGCGTTTGGCGGCGCGGAGCAGGCCGGCGATCTGGGGTGAGGTGTCGCGGGAGAGGCCCGCGCCGAAAATGGCGTCGATGACCAGCTCGGCGCGTTGGACTTGTTCGACCGTGGCGGTGAAGGCGTCGGCCACCCGCACCGGCCATCCGGCCTGGGCGAGATAGCGCGCCGCCACCTTGCCGTCCCCGCCATTATTGCCCGGCCCGGCCAGCACCAGCACGCGGCAGGGGCGGTAGCGTTGCAGGATGGCGCGGGCCACGGCGCGGCCGGCGGCTTCCATCAGCGCCGCCACGTTTCCGGCGGCGGCGTCGGCGCGGGCCATCTCGGCGGGGGTTAGCAATTCGTCCATAAAAACATTCGCCTTTCTAACGAATCTGCCATTAACTGCGCGAGGCAGGAGGGTTGAACGAATGGGTAAAGTGATTGCAGTTGCACAGCAAAAAGGCGGTGCGGGCAAGACCATGCTGGCGGCGCAGTTTGCCGTGGCGCTGGCGGGAGAGGGGCGCGTGGCGCTGCTGGATATCGACCCGCAGGGTAGCCTGACCGTGTGGGGCAAGCTGCGCGACGGCGCGCCCAAGGCGGCGCATGAGGTAAGGGTGGAGAGCGTCTCCGGCTGGCGGCTGGCCAGTGAGCTGGAGAAGCTGAAAGCCGCTTACGACTACGTGCTGATCGATACGCCGCCGGTGATCGACAGCGATGCCCGCCGGGCGATTCGCGCGGCGGACCTCGTGCTGATCCCGATGAACCCGGCCCCGCCGGACCTTTGGGCCGCCGAAGGTACGCTGAAGCTGGCCGCCGAGGAGAAGCGCAAGACCGCTTTGGTGTTCAACCGCGCGCCCGCGGCCTCGCGCCTGCGCAAGCGGCTGGAGGCTGAGATCGGCGCGCGGGGGCTGACCCTGCTGCCGGTGGCGCTGGCGAATCGAGCGGGCTACGCAAATGCCTTCGCGGATGGGCTCGGCGTGACGGAAGCAGGCCCCACGACCCAGGCGGCGGACGAGTTGCGGGCGGCGGCGGCGGCGTTGAAAGACCTCTTGGTGTAAAACTTATGAAAAAAACTTCTTCTTGTCCGATTCAAATGCAGAAAAGAGCATGTCGAGACTTGCAAGGGGGTCTTTTTTCCGCCACAATCTGGGTGTGGCATAATTGAACAGGTCGCGGGGAGCCGAGGCCAATATAAAGTGTCAGCCGCCAGGTTTAGGGAGCGAACAAAAAAGAAAACCAAAAGGTTATGGCCGGCCCAAAAGGGTCGGCCTTTTTTTTGCGCTTTGCTCGGAGGGAGGCTCGTTCAGCCTTTGCGCCGGTAGAAGCGGTTGATTTTCACCTCGCCCCACACGCCGTGGATGTTGAATGGATCGTTGGTGACATAACGTTCCACCGCGTCGCGGTCGGCAGCCTGGACAATCAGCAGGGAGCCGTTCATCACGTCGCCGTCATCGGTCTGCAGCGGGCCGGAGATGATGGTCCTCACGCCTGCGCTGTCCTGCTCCTCGTTATACGTGCGATGCTCAGCGTAATGCTCCAGCCGGATGGCAAGGGTGTCAGGCTTATCAACGGCATAAATGGCGTATAGCGGCATGTTCCCTTGGCTCTTTCTATCGACTCAACTCTACGGGTAATATGAAATCGCCAGTTTGACACGCGACACGCACGCGACCCAGCCTTGTGCTGCGCGCCGTGTGCAGGATTTTTCAGGCCACGCGGGCCGCAACAAGGAGCCGGAACAATGAAACTGCTGCGATACGGAGACACGGGCGCGGAGAAATGGGGCGTGCTCGATGCCGAAGGCCATGTGCGGATTCTGGACGACGCGCTGGTGCATGTGACTGGCGATGAGCTGAGCCCCGAATGGCTCGCACAGCTCGGCAAGCTGGACCCGCAGACCCTGCCGCTGCTGAAGACGAATCCGCGCATCGGCCCCGCCGTGCCGCGCCCGCTGAACTTTGTGGGCGTGGGGCTGAACTATGCCGACCACGCGGCCGAGACCGGCGGCAAGCTGCCCAAGGAGCCAATTCTGTTCCTCAAATCGCTCTCCTGCTTCTCCGGGCCGTATGACGACATCATCATTCCCCCCGGCAGCACCAAGACCGATTGGGAGGTGGAACTGGGCGTGGTGATCGGCACCAAGGCCAGCCGCGTGAGCGAGGAAAACGCCCTGGACTACGTGGCCGGCTATTGCGTGGTGAACGATGTGAGCGAGCGCTCCTACCAGAAGGAACGCGGCGGCCAGTGGGACAAGGGCAAGGGCTGCGAGAGCTTTGGGCCGGTGGGGCCGTATCTCGTCACCAAGGACGAGGTGCCTGACCCGCAGGCGCTGGCGCTGTGGACCGAGATCGACGGTGTGCGCCGCCAGAACGGCAACACCGCCGACATGATCTTCGGCGTGAAGACGCTGGTGGCTTATGTCAGCGAGTTCTTCGTGCTGCATCCGGGCGATATCATCGCCACGGGCACCCCGGCGGGGGTGGGCATGGGCATCAAGCCCGAGCCGATTTTCCTGCATCCCGGCCAGGAAGTGCGCATGAGCGTGCAGGGCCTGGGCGAGCAACGCGCCAAGACTGTTGGAGGCTAAAGACCATGGTTACCGAATTCGCCGAAATCGAAGTGAAGCCGGGGATGGAGGCGGAGTTCATCGCCGGGGTGGAGACGAGCAAGCCGGCTTTTCTCCGCTCCGAGGGCTGCCACGGGCTGCATCTGGTGCGCTCGGTGGAGAACCCGCTGAAATTCGTGCTGCATGTGCAGTGGGAGAGCGTGGACCATCACATGGTAAAATTCCGCGCCGCCCCTGAGTTTCAGGAATGGCGGAACAATGTGGGGCATACTTTCGCCGCCCCCCCGAATGTGTGGCACGGAGAGAAGGTGGCGTAAGCCACCTTTTTTCGTTCAGAGGGGGCGGAACATCACCAGCGCGTCCACATAGCCCAGCCGGGGGTGGTGGAACGCGAGGGGCAGGCGGCCGATAATCTCGAACCCGCAGGACTGCCAGAGCCTGATGGCCCGCTCATTCGTGCTGACGACGAAGTTGAACTGCATGGCCCGGTAGCCGCGCGCTTTGGCGTGGGCGAGCGAGTGTTCGCACATGCGCCGGGCGATGCCCCGCCCGGTTGCCGCGGCGCTGGTCATGTAGCCGCAATTGGCGACATGCGCGCCCCCGCCGGTCTGGTTGGGGCGCATGTAGTAAGTGCCGAGGATCTCGCCATCCTCCTCGGCGACGAAGCTCTCCTTCTCGGGGGAGAGCCAGTAGGCCAGGGCGTCGGCCTCGGTCATGTCCGGGGGGAGGGTGTAGGTCTCGCCAGAGCGGATGGTGGGGCCGATGATCGACCAGATGGCGGCGCGGTCCTCAGGAAGGGCGGGGCGGATGAGCATGGGCGGCATGGTATGAAGGGCGCGGGGCTGGGGCAAGCGCTGGCCCCGGTTGGTTTGGCGCGGAAATCCTGCTAGGTGGCCGCGATGGACCAGGCCCTCCCGATCTCAGAAACCATTCCCGGCGTGCCGCCCCGGCGCACTTTCGCCATCATCTCGCACCCGGACGCCGGTAAGACCACGCTGACCGAGAAGCTGCTGCTGTTCGGCGGTGCGATCCGCGAGGCGGGCATGGTGAAGGCGCGGCAGGACCGGCGGCAGACGCGCTCGGACTGGATGAAGATTGAACGCCAGCGCGGCATTTCGGTGACGTCGTCGGTGATGACCTTCGAGTTCGGCGGGGCGGTGTTCAACCTGCTCGATACGCCGGGCCATGAAGACTTCTCCGAAGATACGTACCGCACGCTGACTGCCGTGGATTCCGCGGTGATGGTGATCGACGCGGCCAAGGGCATCGAGTTGCAGACCAAGAAGCTGTTCGAGGTCTGCCGCCTGCGCAACATCCCCATCACCACCTTCATCAACAAGGTGGACCGCGAGGGCCAGAACCCGTTCGAGCTGCTCGACGAGATCGCCGATACGCTGGCGCTGGATATCTGCCCGATGGTCTGGCCCATTGGCATGGGCGGGCTGTTCAAGGGCTGTTACGATCTGCGCAACGACAAGCTGGTTTCCGCCCGTAAGCCGGGCGAGGAAGAGGCCGCGAAGAGCTTCGACATTCCGGCTGAGCAGAAGGCGCAGCTGGATGAGGATGTGGAGCTGATCCGCGCCGCCTTCCCGGAATTCGACCAGCAATCCTATGCCGAGGGGCATCTGACCCCGGTGTATTTCGGTTCGGCGCTGAAGGATTTCTCGGTGCGCGAGTTGCTGGAGGGGCTGGTGGCCAACGCGCCCCCGCCGCAGCCGCGGGAGTCCGATACACGCGTGGTGGAACCCGGCGAGACGCCCGTGACCGGCTTCGTGTTCAAGGTGCAGGCGAATATGGACCCGCAGCACCGTGACCGCATCGCCTTTACCCGCATCTGCTCGGGCAAGTTCACGCGCGGGATGAAGCTGACGCATTCGCGCACCGGCAAGCCGATGGCGATCCAGGCGCCGATCTTCTTCTTCGCGCAGGACCGCTCGCTGGCCGAGGAGGCTTATCCCGGCGACATCATTGGTATTCCCAACCACGGCACGCTGCGGGTGGGCGATACGCTGACCGAGGGTGAGAAGCTGCGCTTCACTGGTATCCCGGACTTCGCGCCGGAAATCCTGCGCCGTGTGCGTCTGGCCGACCCGATGAAGGCGAAGCAGATGAAGAAGGCGCTGGAGGATCTGGCCGAGGAGGGGGTGACCCAGGTGTTCCGCCCGATGAACGGCTCTGACTGGATCATCGGCGTGGTCGGCGCGCTGCAGTTGGACGTGCTGGCGAGCCGCATCGAGCAGGAATACAACGTGCCGATCGCCTTCGAGCAGGCGCCCTTCGACACCGCGCGCTGGATTTTCTCGGAGGATACCGCGCGGCTGAAATTTTTCATCGAGGTGAACAAGAGCGCGATGAGCGAGGACCGCGAGGGCTCGCCTGTCTACATGGTGCGCAATAGCTGGGAGCTGAACCGGATGAAGGAGAACTTCCCCGAGGTGACCTTCTCGGCGACGCGCGAGCGGCGTTAGGCGATGGTCTGAGCCGAGGTAAGCTTGAGGGCCAAAGCGGCGGGGGCGATTGGGGGGCTCATGTAGAAGCCCTGGCCCTCGTCGCAGTTCCAGGATTTCAGCATGTCGTAGGCTTTTTCTGACTCGATGCCCTCGGCCACGACGCTGTAATCCAGCTCATGCGAAAGATCGATGAGCGAGCGCACGACCATGGCGGCGCGCGGGTCGGTGGTGATCTTCTGGATGAAGCTTTTGTCGATCTTGATGATATCCGCCGGCAGATGCGTGATGTAGCTGAAATTGGCGAATCCGGTGCCGAAATCGTCGAGCGCGATGCGGATGCCGGTGGCGCGCAGGGCGCGTAGCTCCTCGAGCACCACGGGGTCGTTGCTGACCAGCACGCCCTCGGTGAATTCCAGCTCGATGCGTGAGGGCTCGACGCCGTAGCTGTTCAGCAGGTCGCTGACATGCGACGCGAAGCCCCGGCGCGTGAGGTTGCGCGGCGAGACATTGATGGCGGTGTTCAGCCGCAGCCCCTTGGCGGCCCAGGCGCCGGCCTGGGCGATGGCGTGATGCAGCACCCATTCGGTGAGAGGGTGGATATGCGCTGTGGCTTCGGCCAGCGGCGCGAATTCCGCGGGGGGAACGTTGCCGAAGACCGGATGACGCCAGCGCAGCAGGGCCTCGGCGCTGGTGGGCTCGCCGGTGGCCATGTCGTATTTCGGCTGGAAGTGCAAATAGAGCTGGTCCTCCGCCTTGAGGGCGGTGGTGAGATGTGTGAGCAGCAGGAAGCCGCGTTGATGGGCGGTGTCGGTCTTACGGTTGTAGTGCGCCCAGTCGCGCCCGGTGTCGCGGCAGTCCCGCGCGGCGGCGAGCCCGGCGCGGAGCACGAAGGCGGCGTCGGCATCGTGGCAGTCGGCCACGCCGAGGGCGATGTCCGCCATTACGGGAATGCGCCCGCAGGTGACGGGTTTGTTGAATTGATCGTTGATCTTGTGAAGAAGGTCCGGCATCGCCCCAAAGGGCATGATGAAGGCGAAGCTGAGAATGCTGATGTGGTAGATGTCGATGGCCGGGTCCATGACCTCGGCTAGGCGCACAGCGCCGGCGCGCATGAAATCTTCCGCATATTCGTGCCCGATGGCGCGCAGCAATTCGTCGAATTGTTTGGGGTCGGCCAAGGTGAGCATGACCAGCTGCGCCCCAGGTTTGGGCTGGTAGCTCGCCATGAATTCCATGCGGTTTGGCAGCCTCGTAATCGGGTCCAGCCGTCCCAGCGGTCGTGTCGTGCACTGATGATTCATGCCGTTTTAATTCCGCTTATGCCCTTTAGAAGTGTGGATGCCAGAATTGCATCCTAACTGCTGAATATTTGCGTTGCGGTTAATGAACGGTATTTAATGTAGCACGAATCTGGAACGAATTTGTTGTATATCAATCAGTTAATAGTTGAACTGATAGGTTATGCCAACGCTGCTGCTCTGCCCCCCGGTGGTGGTGGATGTGCCGGTCGAGGTTTGTAGTTTTAACCCTTTGTAAAGGTTTACTTGCACGTTGGCCTGGGTGCCCTGGCCGGTGGTGGACTGGGTCGCCCCGACATACACGCCCGGCGCGACATACCGCCCCGCCTGTACGGAGGGCGCGCCGGAGCCGTTGCCGCCGCCCAGCGAGAGTTCGTCCAGCCCCAGTACATTGCGCATCTTGTCCAGCGGGTTGAGCCCGGCGCCCAGCCCGGAAAGCTGTGCCAGCGCTGCCGCCAGCGAGGCCGCCTGGAACGGGGAGAGGTTGGCCGTGCCCTCGCCGAAGAGCAGGCGGGCGAGGATTTCATCCGAGGGCAAGGTGGGGCTGCTGGTCAGCGTGATGGTGGGTTTGGCCGCGGTGCCGCCGATGATCAGCGTGGCGGTGGTGCCGTCCGAGGTTGTGGTGGTGGCTTCGAGGTCGAGCGCGGGCATGAACCCGGCGCCGGTGAAGCTGATGCGCCCCTGGGTGAATTGCAGTGTTTTGCCCGCCAGGGAAAAATCGCCCCGGATCAGGTCAAACCCGCCCAGCGGCGTGGGGTTGGCGGCGGTGCCGGTGATGCGCACGCGCCCGCCGAGCACGGCGAACAGCCCCTGGCCGTAGATGAAGATCTGGTCCTTGGCGCGGATGTCCAGCGCCAATGCGATGGGCGGCGGCGGGGCTGGAGGGGGGGGCGGGGTTTCGCCCGCGCGCAGGATGGTGAGCTTGGCCACGCTGGGCGGCAGGGCGTGGGGGATGTTGATGATGGCTTTGTCCAGCGTGAGCTTGCCGTTGAGGGCCAGATTGCCGCGCAGCTCGCCTTGCAGGGTGATGTCGCCGTCCAGCGTTTCGGTCAGCAGATCGGACGAGGCGGGGGTGGCGTGGTCGGCGTGCAGGGCGATGTTCACCGGCATGCCGGGGGTGGCGAGATCCAGCGTGCCGTGGCCGGTGATCTGCCCCTTGCCCGCCTGGGCGGTGAGGGATTGCAGGGTGAGGGTTTGCCCTCCGGCCAGGAGTTGCGCCTGGATATTGGTGAGATCCAGCCCCGAGCCGATATTCTGGATGCTGCCATTGGCCAAAGTGAGCGTGCCGGTGGCGCGCGGGGCGGTGAGCGGGCCGGTGAGGCGCAGATGCGTGGTGGCCGTGCCGCGCGCGATGCTGCCCTGGGCGGTGAGGATAGCGTCCAGCAGGCGCAGATCGGCTGTGCCGTCGAGCCCCAGGTTGAGCGTGCCGGTGGGTTTGAGCGGCACATCGCCATTGGCTGTAAGGGTGAGGCTGGGACCGGCGTTGAAGGCGAGGTCGAGATTGGCAAGGCCGGTATTGAGCGTGGCGGTGCCGGTGAGGCTGGCGGGCGGCAGGGAGGCCGCGCTGCCGGTGTTCAGGTGCAGCCCTTGCGCGTTCAGGCTGAACTTGCCGCCGGGATCGGCCAGCGTGCCGGTGAGGTTGGCGCTGGCGGTGATGGTGCCGGAGGCGTCCAGGCTGGGGGCGAAGAGTTTGGCCGCCGAGAGCGGCAGGGCTTGCACCTGCGCGGTGGCGGCGAGGGTGGGGGTGAGCCTGCCGTCCAGCCCCACGCGCCCGCCCGCCACGGCGATGGAGAGATGGCGGATGGCGAGGCCGGTTTTGGCGTCGATATCCGCTGGGCCGAGCAGGCTGGGGGTGAGGCCGTGCCAGGAGGAGGTGAGCCGGGTGACGTGCGCGCTGTGGGCGGGGAGGTTGAGGGTGGCGGCGAGGCTGGCGCTGGCAGGGGTGTTGTCCACGCTGGCGCATTGCAGCTCGGCTTGCAGGGCGAGAGCGGTCTCGGGGCCCTGGGCGTGGAGTGTGGCGTCCAGCGCGCCGAGGCGGGGCAGGCCCTGGATGCCTTTGGCCGTGGCGTCGAGCTTGAAATCCTGGCCGTCCGGGTGGGCGAGAGCGAGTTTGACCGCGCCGCCAAGTTTCACCGGCAGGAAGGGGGCGAAATCCTGCAACGCCGCGATGGCGAGATTGGCGGTGCCAGTGGGCAGCATGGTCCCCTTGGCCAGATGCAGATCGGCTGTGGCGTCCAGCGAGCGCCAGCGCGCCGTGGTGATTTTTAGCCCGGCGTTGCCTGTTTTGTCGTGGGTTAGGGCGGCGTTCAGCGTGAGGGGGGCGTTCTCCAGCGCGCCGCTGCCGGTGATGGTGCCTGTGGGTGCGCCGGAGAGATGGGTGAGGTTGAGCTTGATGTCGAACGGCGCGGAGGGGATGCCATGGGCGGCGATGTCTCCGCCCAGCTCGGCGGCCAGGGCGTAATCGCCGGTCTTGCCGGTGATGTGGCCGGTCTCGTGGATATTGCCGGAGATTTCGGGGGAAAGGGCGGCGATGTCGCTGAGCGTGATGCCGGTGGTGAGGTCCATGTCCTGGGCGGCGATGCGCCCCCTGGCCGTGGCGGCAAAGACCGGGCCGGTGAGCTGGAAGTCTTCCAGCGATACGGCGTTGCCGTGCAGCTTGGCGCGTAGGGTCAGGGTCTCCTGCGCGCCGAGGAATTTGGCGAGATGGGCGGGCGGGTTAGCGATGGTGGCTTTGCCGTCCAGCGCCAAGGTGGAGGTGTTGGCGTTTTGCTGCGCCACGCTGAGGTGAAGCTGCGCGGTGCCGCCGAAGCTCTTGCCCGCCAGGGCCGAGAAGGGGGTGAGCTCGGGTACGGTGAAGGTGAGGTCGGCCCCGGGGTGGCGGGGGGTGAGATTTAGCGTGCCGTTGCCAGTGAGTTTGGCGTTGCCGAGTGCGGCGGCGAAGGTGAGGGCGGCGGCGTTGCGCGGGCCGGAGAGGGTGGCGTCGATGAGCAAGGGGGCGCTGACCGTGGGACCGGCGAAATGCCCGAGCAGCCCGTGCGGTGGTTCGGAAACATGTAGGTTGAGCGCGGCGGTTTTGGAATTGAGCGCGGCGGTGAGGTGGTATTGCGCGGCGTTGTCCGGTGTTGTGGCGTCGAGCGTTGCCGTTGCGTGGCGGGCATTGCGCAGTGTGGCCGCGCCGGTGACGTGCAGGGCCACGGCCTCACCCGCCAGCGAGGCGGGCAGGCTGAGTGTGCCGATGGAAAGCTGGCCGAGTTCGATCTTCACCGGTGGCAGGCTGGTGCCGCCGCTGCTCTTCTTGCCGCGGGGCGCGGGTGTGCGGGTGATGGCGATGGTGGCGGCGCTCAGCTTGTCGACCGCGACGGTGCCGAGCAGAAGTTGCTGCGGCCGCCAGCGGAGTTCCAAAGCCGTGCCGGTGAGCCAGGTGCCTTTTGCGTCGGCGAGCGTGACATTGGCGAGCCTGATATCGGTGGGGAAATGCCCGGCGAGGCCGGTGATGTGCACGGTGGGGGCGGCGAGGCGGTTGATCTCGGTTTCGGCGAAATGCCGCCCGCCGCCTGTGTTCAACGCCACGCACAGGCCCAGCGCCGCCAGCGCGGGCAGCAGCAGGAGCGTGAGCAGAATGTAGGCCGCGCGGCGCATCAGAAGGCTTCTCCCAGCCCGATATAGAGCGCGAAGCCGCTACTGCCAGCGGTGCGGGTGAGCGGCACCGTGATATCCAGGCGGATTGGGCCGATGCCGGTGTAATAGCGCGCGCCGATGCCCGCACCCACGCGCACCGTGCCCATGAAGGGGGCATTGCTGGCGCTGACCTGCCCGGCGTCGATGAACGGGACGATGCCGATGGTCTTGGTGATGTGCTGGCGGAGTTCCAGGCTGAAGGCGTCCATGGCCGCGCCGCCTTCGGGGGTATCATCGGGGAAGAGCGGGCCGATAGTCTGGTAGGTATAGCCGCGAACCGTGCCCGAGCCACCCGCGTAGAAGCGCTGGTCCGGCGGGACCTGGAAATGATGCGCGCCCTGGATAGTGCCCACCTGCCCGCGCATGGCGATGATGCCCCAGTTATTGGCCTCCACCGGCACATATCCGGCCATTGAGCCGAGGGCGATGAGGAACATGTGCGATTTGCCGACGATCGGCATGGTGGGGGTTAGGGTGAGCGAGGCGTTGAAGCCGTGCGTGGGCTCCAGCAGGCTGTCCGAGGTGTTCCAGTTGAAGGCGATGGGGAATTGCAGCAGCACGTAAGTGCGGGTGGCGCCTTGCTGGTCCACGCGCTCGGAGATGAAGCTGGGGCCGTAGGTGATGGTCTTCGTGGCGCCGATGGGCCGGTTGAGCGAGGCCCCGACCAGCAGCGCGCGGCGGCTATAGGCGGTGAGCGATTCCTTCAGCCCCTCGACGCTGAGATTGAGCGTTTGCCCGCGCGCGTAGAAATCCGGCTTGGCGAAGACGGCTTTCAGGTCGTAGCCCGGCGCGGTGGTGCCGGTGCCGCCGAGGTCGTTGGCCATCGCCGAGAGGGTGAGCGTTTCGGCATGGCCGAACAGGTTGCGGTTGAGCCAGGAGGTGCCGATGCTGATGCCGGTATCGGTGGCGTAGAGGCCGCTTAAGGTGACGGCGTGGCGCTTCTGCTCCAGCGTGCGGAAGGTGATGGGCGCTTCGTCCTGGGCGGTGACCGGGGCGGGCGGTTCGGGCGTGACCGAGGAGAACACGCCAAGGCCGAGGAGGGAGTCACGCGCGGTTTGGATGGCGGTGTCCGAATAGGGCTGGCCGGGGGCGAGGGCGATGTGGCGGCGGAGGAAGGCGGCGTCCATGCGCTTGAGGCCGGTGAAGCTGATCGGGCCGATATCCACGCGCGGACCAGGGGTGATGCTGTAGGTGACATCCAGCAGATGCGAGGCCGGGTCGGCCACCGCCACCGGCTCGCCCACCGTGGCGTAGGCGTAGCCCGCATTGTGCAGGGCAGTGAGCAAGGCGGGCTGAGCGGCGAGGATGGGGGCGGCGAAGGCGGATTGACCCGGCCTGACCATGACGGCGGGGAGCGAAAAGCCTGAGGGCAGGCCAGGTGTTGCCACCTGCCCGAGCTTGAAGCGCGCGCCCTTGGCCGGGGCGATTTGCACCTTTGCGGTGGCGCTGGCGGGGGCCTGGGTGAGGGCATCGGGCAGGTTGGGATCATCCAGCGCCGCGCCGTTGATGGTGATGGTGACGCTGCCGTCGTCGTACCCCTGGCTGTGCAGCACGGTGAGGAATTGCTGCGCATCTGCCCGGGCGCGGCCGACGAGGGCGAAGGGAGCGGGAGGCAGGGTTTTTTGCAGCGAGACCAGGGCGGAGGTTTGGCGCAGCAGGCTGTCCAGCGTGGGGTCGCCCGAGGGGGCGAAGCTGACGGTGTAATGTACGGGATCGGCGGCGTCGGCAGGCGCGCCGAGGAGCAGAATGGCACTTAACGTGGTTATTATCCGCCGCCGCATGGGGGGAGTGTGCCAGTTTTGGCGGGGAGGGGGAAGCGGGGCTGGATCGGGGGGCGGCCCAGCCTCCTTCCGAATCGGGGCTTTGAATACCGGACATTCGGTTCAGGGCCTGAGCGAGCGTAACCCGGCCTGCCACCAATCTCCCCTCTACCTCCCCCGTTTCGGCTTCTCCGCCTCCGGTGTATCAAACCCGAGATAAGCCAGCCCGTCGTGCATGTGTTTCGGCAGCGGGGCTTCGACGGATAAAAATCCGCCCTCGGGGTGCGGCACCACCAG
>DAIDJU010000172.1 GCA_027451225.1 Acidocella sp.
ACGTCAAAGGTAAAATCGCCATAGGCGCCATCATTATTCTCCCAGCCGCAATGCGTCTGCGCCAGAAAATCATAGGATAGCGCCTCAATGGCTTCACGCACCGTATGGGTCTGGCGTTCAATGTCCGGGCTATCCCAGGCCGGCCGGAAAATCTCGATCCGCTCATCCGGCAATTCAACGATAACATCGCTGCTCTGGGCCTTAATGTCCTCGATCTGGCCGCTATCACCATAGCCGTCGAAATTCACGATCACAGCGGTAATGCCATGTTCCGCCAGAATACCGAAAAGCGCTTTTTTGTTGCACTCGAGCACGGCACACGCACGCTCGCGATACGCGCGTTCTTTTTGTTCCCATGAGGCCACAAAAGGATCGATCGCAAGAAGCTGTTGCTGACCAGATGCTTGATTGTGATTGTCTGACATGATCTGTCTCCAGAAATGCAAAACCCGGCACGAAGCCGGGTTGGATGTGTGAAGGAATAGAGGCGAGGCGGCCTTTGGGCCGCCTCGGGGTTCTGGGATCACTCCGCCGCGATCTCATGCGGCTCGAGCTGTTCTGCGTCTTCGGCGGATGGATGATCGGCAGCCTCAGCCACCTCGCCGATCGCATCGGTGCTGTCATCGGCGGCGGCACCATGCGTGGCCACCAGCGAAGCGTCCGTCTGCATCGCTACGGTCTCCACGCCCTTTGTGCGCAACGGCTCTGGCAACCAGCCAGAACCCGCCAGCATATGCGCGGCGGCCTCGGCCATGTCGCCCTTCTTCAGCCCCTCCAGCCGTTGCGCGGCCTGCTCGCCCTTGGCCTCGCACACCGCTTCCAGAATGCGCGCCTTCGTGACCCGGCCGAGGTAATTGTCCACATTCGGCGTCCAGCCCGTTGCGGCCAGATCGAGCGACAAGATTTCCGCCAGCCGCCCGGCATGCGCCAGCGCGCGGGGACGGCGGTTATAGGCATCATGCGTGGCGTTCAGCGTCAACGCCACGCAATGCGCGAACAAGGCCTCCCGGCTGTCGCTGTCGAGATTGGCGAGAGCACCCCAGAGTTCAGCACTATCCTCGGGCAATTGCGCTGCCCAAGCCTCGTGTCGCGCATCAACCCGTGCCGCCAAGGGCGTATCCGCCAGGCCCGGCGCCTGGGTGCCGAACATCACGCTTTTGGCTTCGATCTCCAGGCAGGATTCGGCGCCATAGCGATAGAACAGCCGCAAACACAGCGCGTGCAACAGCGCCAGATAAGCAATGCTAGGCTCATGGCCCAGCGCCTCGCGCAGCGCCAGCGTACGATAGGCGGTCAGCTCGGTAAGCAGCCGGTCGGGCAGCGGTTTCAGCCCATCTTCCTCCTCGGGCTCGGCCTCATGGTCAGCCCCGCCGCCAATATGGGCGGCGATAACTCTGGAATCCGCGTGACCGGGATCAGCGCCATCGCCAACGCCGTATCCGTCCTGCCCTTGCGCGCTGTTCTCACCCGCCAAGGCAGCCTCATCGGCTTCCTCAACCACCAGCGGTTCGTCCTCGGGGCGAACATAGCCACGTTCCACCCGCAGCGCGCCATTGCCGTCGATGCTGACAAACACCCCCGCCATGGCGATCTCGGTAGGGTCATAAACCGGCGGGCGCTGGGTCAACGCGTCAATCTCCGCCTCAATCTCATTAAGGCGGGCATCGGCATCATCCGAGACTTCATCCGCCGCGGCGGCTTCTTCCTCGAGTTGCTCGGCCTCGGCCCGTAACGCCTCGACCTGGGCGATCTCATCCTCGCTCAGCGGGCGGCGCGTGCCAGGAATCCGGCGAAGGCCGTAGCTGTGACCATACGGAAACTCGGTCGCGGTCTCGATCCATTTCCAGCCCTCGGCGCGGAGGGCGTCGGCGTCGCGCTCCAGTCTCTCCGCCACTACGCGCACCAGCAGCCCGGCATCCTGCAGCCAGCCGCCATCATCCTGCTGGAACAGATCGCGCATGATTGCACCACCGGCCGCGATATAATCCTCACCGGCATATTGCGCCCGCTTGTCGGAGGCGCGCACCGCCCCTTCAGTCAGCATACGGCGGATCTGGTAAGGCTCTTTGTTGTAGGAACGCTGCATCGCCTCCCACACTTGCTCCTGGCGCTGATGGTCTGGGCTGACCGAAAACGCCATCAGTTGGTCGAGAGTCATCTCGTCCTCGGCATAGACCTCCAGCAGGCGGGGCGAGACGGCGGCGAGGCGCAGCCGCTGCTTCACCACCGAGACCGCGACAAAAAACACCGCCGCGATCTCCTCCTCGCTCTGCCCCTTCTCGCGCAACGCCTGAAACGCCCGGAACTGATCCAGCGGATGCAAAGGTGCCCGCTGCACATTCTCCGCCAGGCTGTCTTCTTCGGCGATGCCCTCGGTGCGCACGACGCACGGGATGGGCGCGGTTTTCGCGAGGCGCTTTTGCCGCACCAGCAGTTCCAGCGCACGGTAGCGCCGCCCACCGGCGGGGATTTCGAACATGCCGGTCTCGGCACCTTTGTCATCCAGCATCGGACGCACCGTGATGCTTTGCAGCAGCGTGCGCCGAGCGATATCCGCCGCCAGCTCCTCGATCGACACACCGGCCTTCACCCGTCGAACATTGGATTGCGAGAGCACCAGCCGGTCGAACGGGATATCGCGCGAGGCGCTGAGCGTGATTTTCTGAACAGTTTTGGCCATGGGAAAAACTCCATGACGGGCGGCCCGGAGCCACTCTCCTGGCCTGTCACCCGTCACGAAATTCTCAGCCGCCCTCTGACTCTGATGCCCCGCCACAAAAAATGCCGTGGGCCGGATACCGGCCCACGGCAAACATAACCACGAAGAACAACGCGCCCGTTACGCCGCCCGTTCCAACAGCAACTTCGCCTTGCCCTCCAGCTCCAGCCTGGCATCCTGATGCGGTTTGCTCCGTGCCAGCGCCGTAATGCCCTGCACGAAGTCGAACACGCTCTCGGGCGGATTCCCTTCCTCCTCCAGCACGATGGCGATGATTTTTGCTGTCTCGCCTTTGCTGAAACCGCGTTTGCGCAGAAAACTCTCCCGTTCGTCATCCTTGCGCGCGACAATCTGCTCCCGCGCCGCTTTGATCCCCGCCACGAACGGCGCGGGTGAGGAATTGGCAAAGCGCCGCAGCGCGGGTGCCGCCTCATGCGCAAAACGCTGGGTGGCGAATTTGCTGTGCCGGATGCTGATCTCCTGGAAATCCTCGGCACCCCAAATGTTTCGGTTGGCGCACACGGCGCGCAGATAGAACGAGGCGATGCCCAGCGTCTTCGAACCCACCTCGCTGTTCCAGCAATAGAACCCACGAAAATACAGATCGGGCTCACCATTCGGCAACCGCCCGGCCTCGATCGGATGCGTGTCGTCGACCAGGAACAGAAACACATCCCGGTCGCTGGCATAAAGCGTGGTCGTCTCCTTCGTCACATCCACATAGGGGTTGTGGGTCATGGTCGCCCAATCCAGCACGCCCGGCACTTTCCAATTCGTGTCGCCGGTGCCGTTACCGGCAATCCGCATCACCGCCGCGACCAATTCATGGTCCCAGATACGACCATAATCTGGCCCGGTCACGGCGCGCAGTTCCACCCGCCCATCATCAGCCTCCAGCGTCTTCACCAGCTCGGCGCGGTGGTTGAGCAGCCCGTGCTGCAGATTGATCCCGGCCAGGGGCGCGGGCAATTCGCGCAAATACCCTGCCGGGGCGCCGACCAGCCCGCAGAGCTGGCCAAAGCTCCAATGCGTGGGTGCTACCGGCCGCTCCTGCCCCGGCACGATCAGCGCCAGGCGCTCACCATCATCCCGCCTTGCTTCCACCCGGATCGCCCGGCTCTCCACGGTTCGCGCCTCAGCCCTGTCGGCCCGGGCGCGCACCGCCGTATGCAACTCCGGCAGCGACAGAAACCGCTCATCATCGGGCCGCGAGAACCATTCCGACGACACCCGGCCCAGCCGCTCCCCCCGGCTGACATCGACCTTAAAACCCGCCGGCCCAGCCCGACCAGCGCTCGCCCCCATAACCGCTACCGCGGCAGACGCAATAATATCCATGGCACTTCTCCATGACAGGCCCCGGAAGCCTCTCCTCCGAACCAAAACCCGTCATGAAGCGCAGGATTCAACTCTCACTCTTGAACTCCGTCATACCAACCAGATCCAACCAAGCCGCAATTTCTAACAACCGCGATGCCTGTGCTTCTGACCTTGCCCCGCAAACGACGCAACCGGAATACCCACGCCGCCAGCCTTCGCGGCATATTGTTCCGGATTCGCCTCGAACAGATCACGATTGACCCGGGTTTCAAAAAAGAAAACCCTCCCCCCATGGATTGCCGATGCGGGTGCCTGCGATGTTGAAACGGCTTGCCCGCTCACCGGATCGACGGCCAGACCATTTTGTCCATCCACAGGCCATGCCTGTGTATTTTTAGGATCATGAGTACCAGACCCCGCCGAGGATCGGTGCCTGCGGCCCATGCCGCAGCCTCCCATCCGCATCATCAGGAACATGGCCGCAATCGCCAATATGATCAAAAGCCCGTTCTGTCCAAGATAAGCCATTATCAGCCCCTGTTTTGAAAGGTGGCTGAATCGTCAAGTATATCCTGCTTCTTTTGCAAATACTCCTCGCGGTTGATTTCACCGCGCGCATAACGTTCATCCAGCACGTGCAGGCTGCTGGACGAAGGGCCGGGTTGCGGCGGATGCGGCTGATAGGCGCCGCGATGCGCGCAGCCATTCCAGGCGGCGGCCCTGAAGAAAAACACGAGAAGCGCCACAAAGATCAGCATGCCCAGAAGCATCATCATCCAGCCTCCATTATTCCAGCCGCCATAACCCATCATTCCTGGTCCGCCCCAGCCACCCATCATCCAGGGGCCAGGGCCATAACCACTCCATACCGGACCTGGGCCGCTTACGCCGCCACCATTCGCCGCCACGGTACCGGCTGCGGACTGTGCCCATAATGGCTGCGCGCCAAACGTCGCCCACAACACCGCGAAACCTGCATTGCGCATAAATTTGTTCATGATATTTGTCCTTTTCGGGTCAAAATTATTAATTTCACTGAATTACACCTGAAGAAATTCCCGCGCCTTGATCCTGCTCAAAACGCGGAAACAGCCATTACACGTAACGCAGCTCGGTCATCATCCCGGCGGCCATGTGATAAAGATTATGGCAGTGGAACAGCCAGCGCCCCGGGTTATCGGCATCGAAGGCGATGCGCACGCTGCCCATGGGCGGCACCAGCAC
>DAIDJU010000173.1 GCA_027451225.1 Acidocella sp.
GGGCTGTGGGACGAGCTGCTCTGCCTGCTGCCCTTCGAGCCGGAATTTTTCGCGCCGCACGGGCTGCATCCGGTGTTCACCGGGCATCCGGTGCTGGAATCGGGGGCCGACAAGGGCGATGCCGCGCGTTTCCTCACCCGCCACAGCCTTGCCCCGGATGCCGTGCCCATCGTGCTGATGCCCGGCTCGCGCGTAACCGAGACCAAGCGCCTGCTGCCGGTGTTCCGCGAGACCCTGCTGCGCCTGGAGCCGCAAATTCACGGCCTGCGCCCGGTTGTGGCCGCCGCCGCCGGGGTGGCCGAGCATGTGGCCAGCCATACCGAGGACTGGCCAGTGCGCCCGATCATCGTGCGCGACGTGGCCGAGCGTTACGACGCTTTCGCCGCCGCGAAAGCCGCACTGACCAAATCCGGGACCTCGACGCTGGAACTCGCCATGGCCGGGGTGCCGATGGCCGTGACCTACCGGGTGAACCCCATCTCCGCCTTCCTCGGGCGGCGGCTGATCAAGGTGCCCTATGTGGCGATGATCAATTTGCTGGCCAAACGCGCCCTGGTGCCGGAGTTGCTGCAAGAGGATTGCCGGGCGGAAACGCTGGCGGCAACACTGCTGCACCTGCTGCGCGACAACGCCGCCGCCGCCGCTCAGCGCGCGGGCTATGCCGAGGCCCTGGCCACGCTGCGCGCGCCGGAAGGCACGCCCTCCACCGCCGCCGCCCAGGCGATTTTGGCGGTGTTGGGCTAAAACAACAAAACGTTAATTCCGCCGCGTTAGATTCTGGAGCGCTTAAACCAGGAGATCTCCCATGAGCAGCAGCATCAGCGGCCTGTCCTCCATGTCCCTAGCGGCCGGGTCCGCCTCCGGGGCCAGTTCGTCGGCCTTGGCTTCTTCCTCTGGCGACACCACCAGCACCATCAAGCTGGCCAACGGCTCCACGGAAACCATCGTGCGCGGCAAGCAAGGGCAGATCGTCTCCGTCACCATCACCCCGGCCAGCGCCAGCAACAGCGCCAACACGTCCGGTAGCGGCACGGCCAGCTCCATCATCAACGTGACCGCCTGAGCGGACAAAAAAACGGGGCGGCAGGCTCAACGCCCAACCGCCCCGTTTTCGGAACCAGAGTTTTTACTTCTGCGCCTCCAGCGCCGCCTCCATGGCGGCCACGGCGGAGAGATTGATGATGCCACGCGCGGTAACGCTCGGCACCGCGATATGCATCGGCTTGGCCAGGCCCAGCAGAATCGGGCCAACCGTCACGCCCTCGCCCGTCGCCTTCACCAGATTAAAGGCGATGTTGGCGGCGTCGAGATTCGGGAAGATCAGCAGATTGGCGATGCCGTGCAGCGTGGAATCCGGCAGCGCCTGATGGCGGAGCTGCTCGACCAGCGCGGCGTCGGCGTGCATTTCGCCGTCCACTTCCAAATCCGGGTCGCAGGCATGGATCAGGCTGAGCGCATTGCGCATCTTCTTGGCGCTCGGCGAGTTGGAGGCGCCGAAATTCGAGTGCGAGAGCAGCGCCACCTTCGGCGTAATGCCGAAATGCCGCACCGCCGCCGCCGCCATCAGCGTCATCTCGGCCAGTTCCTCGGAGCTGGGGTCCATGTTCACATGCGTATCGCAGAAGAACAGCACGCCCGCCTGGATGATCAGCGCCGTCATTGCATAAACGCGCCCGGAGCCCGAGCGGCGGGGAATGATGGGCAGCGCGTATTGGAACTGCCGCCACCAATCGCCAGCGCCACCGCAGATCGCGGCATCCACTTCGCCCGTGGCCAGCAGCATGCCCGCCGCCACGGTGGGGCGCTTGCGGATATGGCGCACGGCGGTATCAGGCGGCGTGCCACGGCGGCCGACCTTGGCCGAATAGGCGGTCAGCAGCTTGCGCGTCAGCTCCGGCTCCTGCTCCAGGTCCAGAATCTCGACATCTTTGCCCGGCTGCAAGCGCAGGCCAAGCTGCTGGATGCGGCTGGTGATGAGGTCCGCGCGGCCCAGCAGCACCGGGCGGGCCAGACGGTCATCCACCACGCTCTGCACCGCGCGCAGCGTGCGCTCGTCATCGCCCTCGGCATACACAATGCGCGGGTAAGCCTTGCGCGCCATCTCGATAACCGGGCGCAGCAACTGGCCGGAGCGGAAGACGAAGCGCTCCAGCTCGTGCTTATAGGCATCGAAATCGTCGATCGGCCGGCGGGCGACGCCCGCATCCATCGCCGCCTGCGCCACAGCGGGGGCGACATGCATGATCAGACGCGGATCGAACGGCTTGGGAATGATGTACTCAGGGCCGAAGGTCGGGGCGTGCCCGCCATAGGCGGCGGCCACGGCCTCGGAGGCTTCCGCCCGCGCCAGTTCCGCGATCGCCTTCACCACCGCGAGCTTCATGCTCTCGGTAATGGCGGTGGCGCGCACATCCAGCGCGCCACGGAAGATGAAGGGGAAGCAGAGAACGTTATTGACCTGGTTCGGGAAGTCCGAGCGCCCGGTGGCGACGATAGCGTCCGGCCGCGCGCGGCGCACGACATCCGGCATGATCTCCGGCTCCGGATTCGCCAGCGCCAGGATCAGCGGATTCGGCCCGAGCAGTCCGAGCCACTCCTCCTTCAGCACCTTCGGCGCGGAGAGGCCGAGGAAAATATCCGCGCCCGGCAGCACTTCCGGCAGGGTGCGGGCATCGGTCACGCGGGCCACGTCCACCAGCGTCTCGTCCAGATTCGGCCGCCCCGCATACACCACGCCGTCCTTGTCGGTCATGGTGATGTTCTCAGGGGCCGCACCCAGCGCCTTCAAAATCTTCACGCAGGACAGAGCCGCCGCACCGGCGCCGGAGGTGACGATCTTCACCTCCTCGATCTTCTTGCCCTGCACGATCATCGCGTTCAGCACGGCCGCGCCCACGATGATCGCGGTGCCGTGCTGGTCGTCGTGGAACACCGGGATCTTCATCTTCTCGCGCAGGATCTGCTCGATGCGGAAGCATTCCGGGGCCTTGATGTCCTCAAGGTTGATGCCGCCGAAGCTCGGCTCCAGCCGCGCCACGGTCTCGATGAACTTGTCCGGGTCCTGCTCGTTGATCTCGATGTCGAACGAGTCGATGCCGGCGAATTTCTTGAAGAGGACAGCCTTGCCCTCCATCACCGGCTTGCCGGCGAGCGCGCCGATATTGCCAAGCCCCAGCACCGCGGTGCCGTTGGTGATGACCGCGACCAGATTGGCGCGGGAGGTCAGATCGAAGGAGGCGTCCTCATCGGCGACGATCGCATCGCACGCGGCGGCCACGCCGGGCGAATAAGCAAGGGCGAGATCGCGCGATGTCTCCATGCGCTTGGTGGCGACAATGGCCAGTTTTCCGGGGCGGGGTGACAGATGGTATTCGAGCGCCGCCTTGCGTAAAACGTCATCCATGTTTGCGTTCTCCCCTATAGTCCGAGGATGTCTTGGACCAGCGCCCTTTCGGGCACAAGTCTTGATATCAGTTAAGTTTTTTAAAAAAGGAAAATGGTGCGGTCGAGAAGACTCGAACTTCCACGGGGTTTCCCCCACAAGCACCTCAAGCTTGCGCGTCTACCATTCCGCCACGACCGCACGTAAACGAAACCGCCATGCCAAAGCATGACGCTGGGAGCCTATAGACGATGATTTTTACGCCTGCAACCTGGGAGACCTCTCCCGGACTGACAAATTATGATTTTGCGCTGGAACGCATGCAGGAGCGCGTTGCCGCGATCCGCGAAAACGGCGCGGAGGAGCTGGTCTGGCTGGTGGAACACCCGCCGCTCTACACCGCCGGAACCTCCGCCAAGCCGGAGGATTTGCAGGATTCCAGCCGATTCCCCACCTATAAGGCCGGGCGTGGCGGGCAGTGGACCTATCATGGCCCCGGCCAGCGCGTGGCTTATGTGATGCTGGACCTCACCCGCCCGCACGGCACCATCCCCGCGCGGGATGTGCGCTGTTACGTGGCGGGACTCGAGCGCTGGGTGATCGAGACGCTGAAGGAGTTCGGCATCAAGGGCGAGATTCGCGAGGGGCGCGTGGGCATCTGGGTCGTCCGCCCGGATGGCGGGGAGGACAAGATCGGCGCCATCGGCGTGCGGGTGACGCGCTGGGTGAGCTGGCACGGCTTGGCGCTGAACGTGAACCCTGATCTCGGCCATTTTACCGGCATCGTGCCCTGCGGTATCCGCGAGCACGGGGTGACCAGCCTGCACGATCTGGGGGTAAAAGTGAGTATGGGCGAGGTGGACGCCGCGCTGCGCCGCAACTGGGGCAAGGTTTTTGGATGAAGATCTTCGTCTACGGCACACTCATCGACAAAGCCTCGCTCGGCCGCTGCGCGGGCAAGCCGGTGACCACCCATATGGAACATGCGGTGCTGCACGGCTTCACCCGAGTCTATCTGCGCGGGGCCCGTTACCCCACGCTGAAGCGCGCCCCCGGCCAGCATGTGGCCGGGGCGATGCTGCGGGTGAACGCGGACATGCTGGTGCGCCTCGGCAATTACGAGTCGGTGCGTTACCGGCTGGCGCATGTGCGGCTGATGGCTAAATCCGGCCCGCACCGGGCGCGGGTGTTCATCGGCGATGCCGCGACGAAAGTGGCCTGGGTGCCGGATGAAAAGATCATGACCCTACGCAGCCGGAGTTTCTGACCCATATAGTGGGCCATGAAACTGTCAGTCCTCGATCAATCCCCGATGAAAACCGGCGTCTCGCCGGATCAGTGCATCCGCGAGACGCTGGACCTCGCCAAATCCTGCGAGGCCTTCGGCTATCACCGCTACTGGCTCTCCGAGCATCATAATTCCGACGCCCTGGCGGGTTCCGCGCCCGAGGTGCTGATGGCGGCCATCGCCGCCACCACCAGCCGCATACGGGTCGGTTCGGCGGGGATCATGCTGCCGCATTACTCGGCCTTTAAAGTCGCCGAGCAGTTCCGAGTGCTGGAGGCCATCGCCCCTGGGCGGATCGACCTTGGGGTGGGCCGCGCCCCCGGCTCCGATGGCCGCACCGCCCTCGCCCTCAACCCCAACGCCTCGCACGCGGCGGATGCCTTCCCCGCCCAGGTGCGGGATTTGCAGGCCTGGACCTCCGGCGCGGACCTGCCGCTGGACCACCCCTTCCGCACCCTGCGCGCCGAGCCGAGCGGCCCCTTCCAGCCCGAAATGTGGATTCTCGGCTCCTCCAATTACGGCGCGCAACTCGCCGCCTGGTTCGGCCTGCCCTATTGCTTTGCCTATTTCTTCTCAGATGGCGAAGGTGCGGCCGAGGCGCTGGACATCTACCGCGCGCAATTCCGCCCCTCGGCGGTGCTGGACAAGCCCCATTGCGGCATCGTGGTCTGGGCCTTCGCGGCGGAAACGCAGGAGGAAGCCGATTACTGGTTCCGCTCCCGCGCCATCATCCAGACGCTGCGCCCGCGTGGGCGTTTTCTTCCCCTGCCAACGCCGGAAGAAGCCGAGACCGTGGAGCTGACGGAGATCGAGAAAGAGCGCCTAAAGGGGATCAAATCGCGCGCCTTTGTCGGCACCGGGCGGGAGACGGCCAGCCGCCTGCGCGCCCTCTGCGCCGAGCTGAAGGTCGACGAGCTGGTCATCACCACCGGCGTCACCGACCATGAAATCCGCCGCAACTCCTTCAAATTGCTCGCGGAGGCCTTCGGGTTAGGCGCGTAGCGCGTCCAGCGCCTTCTGCAGAATCGCCTGGGCGGCGAGCTTGTCGATGATCTCGTCGCGCCGCGCCCGGCTGATCCCGGCCTCGATCAGCCGTTCATGCGTCTCGGCGGTGGTGTAGCTCTCATCCACCATCGCCACAGGCAGGCCCGTGGCGTCGCTGATGCCATGCGCCCAATCCCTCGCCGCCTGGGCGCGCGGGCCGAGCTTCTGCTCGCCGTCCAAGGGCAAGCCGATAATCAGCCCCCCCACCCCTTCCTTGGCGGCGATGGCCACGATCTCGGCGGCGTTCTGCTTCATCTTGGCCCGGGCCAGCGTGGCGAACGGGCTGGCGATCTGCCGGTTCACGTCCGACAGCGCCACGCCTATGCGCTTGGCCCCGGGGTCCAGCCCCAGCAGGCGGGCGCCCGGGGTAAGCAGGGCGGAAAAATCGGCGAGGTTGTAGAGGGGCATGGCCGCCTGTATGGTCCGCCCGGAATTTCTAGCCAATAGATATATGAGGCAAAAATGTCGCTGGACGCCGCAACGGTACGCCGTATTGCGAGACTGGCCCGGATACGGGTCGATGATACCGAGGTCGAAACCCTGAAATCCGAGCTCAATGCCATTCTTGGCTATGTGGAGCAACTCGGCGAGGTGAACGTGGATGGCGTCGAGCCGCTCTCGGGCGGCGCGCAGATGGCCCTGCGGAGCCGCGAGGATTTCGTGACCGATGGCGAGATCGCCGAGAAGGTCCTCGCCAACGCCCCCGACCGGGAACAGAACTTCTTTGCCGTGCCGAAAGTGGTGGAATGAGCATTTTTGACCTGACGATCGCCCAGGCCAGCGCCAAGCTGGCGGCGAAAGAGATTTCCGCCGTGGAGCTGACCACGGCCTATAACGACGCCGTGGCCGCGCTGAACCCGCGCCTGAACGCCTACATCACCACCACGCCCGAACTGGCGCTGGAGCAGGCCCAGGCCGCCGATGCGCGTATCGCGGCGGGTGACGCCACGGCGCTGACCGGCATTCCCATCGCCATGAAGGATCTGTTCTGCACCGAGGGTGTGCGCACCACGGCGGCAAGCAAGATCCTCGAACCCTTCATCCCGCCTTATGAGAGCACCGTCTCCGCCAAGCTGAAGGCCGCGGGCGCGGTGACGCTGGGCAAGGCGAATCTGGACGAGTTCGCCATGGGCTCCTCCAACATCACCTCCGGCTACGGCCCGGTGGAAAACCCCTGGAAGCGCGCCGAAGACCCGGACGCCAAGCTGGTCCCCGGCGGCTCCTCCGGCGGCTCCGCCTCCGCCGTTGCCGCGCGCATCGCGCTGGCCGCCACGGGCACGGATACGGGCGGCTCCATCCGCCAGCCCGCCGCCTTCACCGGCCTCGCGGGCATCAAGCCCACCTATGGCCGCTGCTCGCGCTTCGGCATCGTGGCCTTCGCCTCCTCGCTCGACCAGGCCGGCCCGATGGCCCGCAATACCGAGGATTGCGCCATCCTGCTCAACGCCATGTCCGGCTTCGATGAGAAGGACTCCACCTCCGCCCAGCGCGAGGTGCCGGATTTCACCAAGGCGCTGAACCGTGGCGTGAAGGGGCTGAAGATCGGCATCCCCGCCGAATACCGCCTCGAAGGGACCAACCCGGAAATCCTGGCCCTGTGGGACAAGGGCATCGAGTGGCTGAAGGCCCAAGGCGCCGAGATCGTCGAGATTTCGCTCCCCCACACCAAATACGGCCTGGCGGTGTACTACATCGTCGCCCCGGCTGAGGCGTCCTCCAACCTCGCCCGGTACGACGGCGTGCGCTTCGGCAAGCGCGTGGACGGCGTGGACCTGATCGACATGTACGAGCGCACCCGCGCCGCCGGGTTCGGCCCGGAGGTGAAGCGCCGCATCATGATCGGCACCTATGTGCTGAGCCATGGCTATTACGACGCTTATTACCTGAAGGCGCAGAAGGTGCGGAACCTGATCCTGCGCGACTTCACCCAGGCGTTTGAAAAGGTCGACGCCATCCTCACCCCCACCGCGCCCTCGGCGGCGTTCGGCCTGGGCGAGAAGATGGACGACCCGGTGACCATGTACCTCAACGACGTGTTCACCGTCCCCGCCTCGCTGGCGGGCGTGCCGGCCATGAGCGTCCCCGCCGGGCTGAACGCCGAGGGGCTGCCGCTGGGCCTGCAAGTCATCGGCAAGCATTTTGACGAAGAAACTGTTTTCGCGGTCTCCGCCGCGATCGAGAACGCGGCGGGCTTCTCGGCCCTGCCTGAACTGCGAGCGAAATAATGGCTTACATGCTGGAAGGCCGCACCGGCGCCTGGGAAGTTGTGGTGGGGCTTGAGATCCACGCCCAGGTCATCTCCGAATCCAAGCTGTTCTCCGGGGCTTCCGCCACCTATGGCGGCGCGCCCAACGCCCATGTCTCCTTCGTGGATGCCGGTTTCCCCGGCATGCTCCCGGTCATCAACAAGGAATGCGTGGCCCAGGCCGTGCGCACCGGGCTGGGGCTGAAGGCCAAGATCAACCTGTTCTCGCGCTTCGACCGCAAGAACTATTTTTACGCCGACCTGCCCAACGGCTACCAGATCAGCCAGTTCGAGCATCCCATCGTCGGCACCGGCATTGTCGAGATCGAGCTGCAGGACGGCACGCTCAAGCAGATCGGCATCACCCGCCTGCATCTGGAGCAGGATGCCGGTAAGTCCATGCACGACCAGCACGCCAGCAAGTCGGTCATCGACCTGAACCGCGCGGGCGTGGCGCTGATGGAGATCGTCTCCGAGCCGGATATCCGCTCGCCGGAGGAAGCTGGCGCGTACCTGCGCAAGATCCGCCAGATCGTGCGCTATCTCGGCACCTGCGACGGCAACATGGAAGAAGGCTCCATGCGCGCGGACGTGAACGTCTCCGTCCGCAAGCCGGGCGAGGAGTTCCGCACGCGCTGCGAGATCAAGAACGTCAACTCCGTGCGCTTCGTGATGCACGCGGTTGAGGCGGAGGCGATGCGCCAGATCGAGGTGTGGGAATCCGGCGGCGAGGTGGTGCAGGAAACCCGGCTCTACGATCCCTCCAAGGGCGAGACCCGCTCCATGCGCTCCAAGGAAGACGCGCATGACTACCGCTACTTCCCCGAGCCGGACCTGCTGCCGCTGGTGCTGGAGCAGAGCTTCGTGGACGAACTGGCCGCCAAGCTGCCCGAGCTGCCGGACGAAAAACGCCGCCGCTTCTGCGATGACTACGGCATCCCCTTCTACGATGCCGGCGTGCTGGTGGCCGATCAGGCGACCGCCGATTTCTACGAGAGCGTGGCCAAGGGGCGCGACGGCAAGCTGACCGCCAACTGGATGTCCGGCGATTTCTTCGCGGCGATGAACCGCACCGGCAAGAGCATCGAAAACCCGCCCGTCTCGGCGGCGGATTTCGGCGCGCTGCTGGACCTCATCACCGACAAGACCATCAATGGCCGCATTGCCAAGGATGTGTTCGAGGAAATGGTGGAAACCGGCAAGGCGCCCGCCGCCATCGTCGAGGAAAAAGGCCTGCGCCAAGTGACGGATACGGGGGCCATCGACGCCGCCGTGACCAAGGTGCTGGCTGATAACCAGGACAAGGTGGCCGAGTACAAGTCCGGCAAGGACAAGCTGTTCGGCTTCTTCGTCGGCCAGGTGATGAAGGCCATGCAGGGCAAGGGTAATCCGGCCCTGGTTAACGAGGCAGTGAAGAAGCAACTCGACGTTTAGGAGTTACGATGACCAGCTGGAAAACCGCTTTCCGCTCCCTCTACTACCAGGGCGCGCCGGAACCCGAAGATCCGATGCTGGAACGCGGCAAAACGGCCCTGCTGGTCATCGATGTACAAAACACCTATCTGGAACGGCCGGACCGCGCCGCCCTCTCCCCGGAGGAACAGGCACGGTTCGACGCCTGGACGCCCTTCCACGAGCGCATGCACGGCACGGTGATCCCCACCATCGCCAAGCTCATCAAAGAGTTCCGCGCGGGCGGGCATGAGGTGATCTTCGCCCGCATCGCCTGCCAGACCAAGGACGGGCGCGACCGCTCGCTGAGCCAGAAAAAGCCCGGCTGGAACAACCTGCTGCTGCCCAAGGACGAGCACGCCTCGCAGATCGTCCCCGCGCTCGCCCCTCAGGGTGACGAGATCGTGGTGACAAAAACCACCGATTCGGCGCTCACCGGCACCAATCTGCGCCTCATCCTTACCAATCTCGGCATCACCCATGTCGTCTGCGCGGGCATCTTCACCGACCAATGCGTCGCCTCCACCGTGCGCTCCCTGGCCGATGAGAGCTTCGACGTGATCGTGGTGGAAGATGGCTGCGCCGCCGGGAGCCACGAACTGCACCTGAAGGAACTGGAGATCATCAACATGATCTACTGCGCCGTGATGCGCAGCGATGAACTTCTGGCTTACCTGCCCCGCTGAAATGCGGGGCTCGGATTGATCCTGATCAAGCGAAACGCCCGGGGGCGCAGATAGATTCCGCCCATGCTTAAGGATCTGCCCCTCGAACGCGTCTACCAGTTCATCGAGCCCGGCCCGACGGTGCTTCTCACCACCCAGGCGCCGAATGCGAAGCCCAATGTCATGCCCATGTCCTGGCACATGATGGTGGATTTCGAACCGCCGCTGATTGCCTGCGTGGTCAGCCAGGCCAATCACAGCTTCGCGGCGCTGAAGGAGACGGGCCAGTGCGTGCTGGCCGTTCCCCCCGCCGAGCTGGTGGAAACCGTGGCCGCGCTGGGCAATTGCACGGGCAACGACACCGATAAATTCGGCGTCTACTGCCTCACCCCCCTGCCCGCCAAACATGTGGCGGCGCCGCTGATCGGCGAGGCCATCGTGAACCTGGAATGCAAGGTGAAGGACACCACGTTGATGGGGACCTATAACCTGTTCATTCTGGAATGCGTGAAAGCCTGGGTGAACCCCAAGCTGCACGACGCCAAAACAATCCACCATCACGGCTTCGGGCATTTCTCCGTGGATGGCGAGATGCTGAAGGTGAAGTCCAAAATGCGGTGACAGGCCGTTGTTTTAAAAGTTTTTTACGCCGCCTGCTGCACAAGACAGGCGGCGTTTTTCGTGGCTTTTATGCGAGCTTCGGAATCAGCCCGCTCGCCTCGGCCACGGCCCGGCTCTCGGCGATCGACTGGCTGACCATCAGCGCCGCCGCCAAAGCGCGCTTGCCCGCCTGGGCATCCACGGCCACCGGCGCGCCATCCAGGCAGGAGGCGAAGAACGCCTCGTGCTCCGCGCTCAGCGCGTCATGGTCCTGCCAGCCCGCCTGTTCCACCCCGAACTCCTCGAACCCCGGCAGCTTCACCCCGATCCCGCGCCCAACCAGCGTCAGCTTGCGGGCGGAGAAATCGACCGTGAGATAGCCGGTCTGGGAGAAGATGCGCATCTTGCGCTCGGTCTTGAGCGAGATGCGGCTGGCCGTGATCGTCGCCACCGCGCCGTTGGCGAAGCGGATGCGCGCGTTGGCGATATCGTCATGCAGGCTGGCCACGGGCGCGCCCACGGCGTCCACGCTCACAACCTCCGAGTCGGTCAGCGCCAGGATCAGGTCCAGGTCGTGGATCATCAGGTCCAGAATCACCGAAACATCCGTGCCGCGAACCTTGAACGGCGCGATACGCACAGCCTCGATATAAAGCGGCTTGCCCATGCGCTTGGCCACGGCCCCGTGCGCCGCGGAGAAGCGCTCCAGATGCCCCACCTGCAACACCAGCCCGGTCTCGCCAGCCAGCGCCACCAGCTCGCGCGCCTGTTCCAGTGTCGCGGCGATGGGCTTTTCCACCAGCACATGCTTGCCCGCCTTCAGGGCGCGCGCGGCGAGGTCGTAATGGAACTCGGCGGGGGCGGCGATCACCACCGCCTGGGCGCGGCTTAGAATCTCTTCCTCGCTCAGCACCGGGCACCCTGCCTCCCAGGCCACGGTCTTGGCCCGCTCGGGGTTGGCGTCGGCCAGGCCGATCAGCTTCGCCCGCTTCGCTCCAGCCAGTTTCAACGCGTGGTAGCGGCCAAAATGGCCCGCCCCGATCAAGCCCACTTGCAAACGCTCGCTCATGTTTCCCGTGGTATTCCGCCACGGGGTTGCGTGCAACGCCTCGCCCGGCCATACCGCATCCGGTTTAGGGAATTTTCGGAGCCACCGTGCTTTACTTCAGCCGCGCCAAGACTTTCGGCATCATGCTGCTCTGCGGTCTGGGCATCCTGCTCAGCCTGCCGAACCTTTCGGCCCGCCCCAGCTTCTGGCCCAGCTTCCTGCCCTGGAATCAGGTGCATCTGGGGCTCGATCTGCGCGGCGGCTCGTACCTGCTGTTACAGCTCGACACCAGCGCCATCGCCAAGCAGGACCTCAACGCCCTGGTGGACCAAACCCGCCAGACCCTGCGCAATGCCGGGCTGGGCTATACCGGCCTGCACGCGGACCTCGCGGATAACCAGGTCGTGCTGCACCCGCTGGAAGGCCAGGGCCCGCAGGCCATGACGGCGCTGCAAAAGCTGATCTCCTACACTCCTGGCTCGTCCAGCCCCAGCGTCGCCCTGTCGCAAACGGCTGACGGCTCCATCGCCATCGCCATCCCGCAGGCCACCCAGGCGACTCGTGACGCCCAGGCGGTCGGGCAGGCCATCACCATCATCCAGCGCCGTATCGACGGCTCGGGCGTGCTCAACCCCTCCATCCAGCGCCAGGGCGCGGACCAGATCGTGGTGCAGCTCCCCGGCATTTCGGACCCGGAGCGCGTGAAAACGCTAATCGGCACCACCGCGCACATGACCTTCCAGATGGTGGACGCCACCGCCGCCCCCGGCCCCGTGGCCCCGCTGGGCGACGAGCAGCTGCCCATGGCGGACAACCCGCAGCAGACGCTGGATGTGCTCTCCACCGTGGCCGTGGACGGCGCGACCCTGGAGAACGCCCAGGCCAGCACCGATCCGCAAAGCGGCCAATGGGTGGTCAACTTCACCTTCAACGCGCTGGGCGCACGGCAATTCGCCGATGTCACCACCGCCAATGTCGGCAAGCTCTTCGCCATCGTGCTCGACGGCAAGATCATCGAGGCCCCGGTCATCCGCGAGCCGATCACCGGCGGCTCCGGTCAGATCTCCGGCAATTTCACCGCGCAATCGGCCACGGACCTCGCCCTCCTGCTGCGCGCGGGCGCTCTGCCCGCACCGCTGAACATCGTGGAAGAACAGAGCGTGGGGCCGGAGCTGGGCGCCGACGCCATCCGCAACGGCGCGCTCGCTTTGGGCGCTGGCTTTATCCTCGTGCTCACCTTCATGGGCACGTTCTACGGGCTGTTCGGCTGGTTCGCGAATGTCGCGCTGGTGATGAACCTGTTCCTGATGCTCGCCATCCTCTCGGTAATGGGCGCGACCCTGACCCTGCCCGGCATGGCCGGTATCCTGCTCACCCTCGGCATGGCGGTGGACGCCAACGTGCTCATCAACGAGCGCGTGCGCGAGGAGGTGAAAGCCGGGCGCAAGCCGCTCGCGGCGCTGGAAGCCGGATACAAGCGCGCCTACGGCACCATTATCGACAGTAACGTGACCACCCTGCTGGCCCACGTTACCTTGTTCATCTTCGGCTCGCCGCCGGTGCGCGGCTTCGCCGTCACCATCTGCGCCGGCATCATCACCACCATGTTCACCGCCACGGTGCTGGTGCGCCTCATCACCGGGCGCTGGTATGTCTCGCGCCGCCCGGCCTCCCTGCCCGTTTAAGGACCTATCGATGTTCTACCGGCCTCTGTTCCGCTTTGTCCCGGACGGCACCAAGATCCGCTTCATGAACGGGCGCTTCGCGGGGCTTATCGTCTCCGCGGTGCTGTCCACGGCGTCCATCCTGCTGTTCTTCTATCCCGGCCTGAACATGGGGCTGGATTTCCGCGGCGGCGTGGTGTTGCAGGTGCAAACCCAACTCCCCGCCGACTTCCCCGCCCTGCGTTCAGCCCTCGCCGATGCCGGGCTGAAGGACGCCTCCCTCCAGGCCTTCGGCCAAGGCGGCAATGGCGTGCTCATCAGCCTGGAAAGCCGCGACAACGCCGCCGCCACCCAGACCTCCATCCAGGAGGCCGAGGCAGCACTCGCCAAGGCCACCCCTGGCTTCAAGGTGCTCTCCACCCAGGCGGTTGGCGCCTCCGTCTCGCAGCAGCTTTTCGCCCAAGGCTTGGAGGCGCTGGGCCTGAGCTTCGTGATGATCCTGGCCTATATCTGGTTCCGCTTCGAGTGGCAGTTCGCCGTGGGCGCGGTGGCCACGCTGGTGCTGGATACCACCAAGACCATCGGCTTCATGGTGCTCACGCGCATCCCGTTCGACCTCGTGACCATCGCCGCGATCCTCACCATCATCGGCTACTCCACCAACGACAAGGTGGTGGTCTACGACCGGGTGCGCGAGAACCTGCGCAAGTACAAATCCATGTCCCTGCGCGAGCTGATCGATCTCTCGATCAACGAGACGCTGAACCGTACCCTCGGCACCTCCGGCACCGTGTTCCTGGCCGCGCTGCCGCTGGCGCTGTTCGGCGGGCATGCGCTCTCGGGCTTTGCCTGGATCATGCTGTTCGGCATCGTGGTCGGCACGTCCTCCTCCATCTTCATCGCCGCCCCGATCCTGCTGTTCCTCGGCGAACACCGACTGCGCCGCAGCGCCGCCCCGGTAAAAGTTTCCAGCCAATAAATTTTTAGAATTCGGTAAGAGTTTTTGTCGCATTCAACGCGGATTCATGGTACATTCGCGTTGAAAATGCGTACTTTTACGAAAATTTAGACAATGCCGCACACCCCGCCAGATCCGGGATTACTGGCGTCCGTGCGCATTTCCTATCAGCCCATCGTCCGCCTGGCCGATGGCACGCTCGACCATGTCGAGGTTCTGGCCCGCACCGCCGCGCCCGATGGCACGCTCCAAGGGCCGGAAAGCATCCTCGGCGCCATGACCAGCAGCACCCGCGCCGTGATCCTTACGGAGACGATCATCGAGCGCACGCTGGAAGAGTACAACAGCTTCGGCTTTTCCGCCCATAACCTGAAACTGGCCTTCAACCTCAAGCTGGACGCGATGCTTCATCCGGGCCTGATGCAGTTTATCGACAATCTGCGCATCCGCGCCGGCTTATCCTCGGAGATGGTGCGTTTCGAGCTGACCGAAGACCAGCCCGTGCACAACCTCGCCGCCGCTCACACCGTCATCGCCAATCTGCGTGACGCCGGCTACAGCCTGGCGCTGGACGACATCACCCCGGACATGCCCTATCTGGCCGACCTGCTGGAAATGCCGATCCGCGCCATCAAACTCGACCGCAGCCTCGTCAGCTCTCTCACCCCCACGGCACGGAACTTCATCCGCGACATGGCGGCGCAGGCCAGCGCCCGGCATCAGGCCGTCATCGCCGAGGGCATAGAAACCAGCGCTCAGCAGGAAACGATGCGCGCCAGCCAAGTAACGCACGGCCAGGGCTACCTGTTCTCCCGGCCGCTCGCCGCCAGCGCACTGAAAACCTACCTCAACGCCAATTAAGCCGCGCGCTTAAGGCCGAAACGGCGCAGCGCGTCGGCGTAGAAATGCGAGAGATCTCCGCCGCTCTCGGTCTTTACCCCTTCCAGCGGCCGCATCAGCGCCACCGTGTCCGGGTGCGGCTCGGTGTCGGGCTCATGCTCCTCCACAATCCCTTCCGCCTTCAGCTTGAGCATATGCGCCAGCACATTGCGCTGCGCCGCCCCTTTCAGGAACAGATCGGGCTTGTTGTAGAGCTCCGCCGCCAGCGGGGCCACGGCCCAGTCCTTTTGCGCCAGGGCGGTCAGAATGGTCCGCTCACGGTACTGCCGGTGCGAGAGCAAATCCGCCACCAAAGCGCGGGGCTGGGTAAGCAGCGGGCCGTGGCCGGAGAGATAAATATCGTCATCGCGCGCCAGCAGCCGCTCCAGCGAGCGGTAATAATCCAGCATATCGCCATCGGGCGGGCTGACGATGGAGGAGGACCAGGACATCACATGGTCGCCGCTGAACAGGATCTTCTGCCCGTTCTCGGTATAATATTCGAAGCACAGATGATCCGCCGCATGGCCCGGCGTGTGCAGCGCCGTAAGTCCCCCCAGGCGCGCGCCATCCTCCAGCGGGAAATCCGGCCTGATGCCGGGGTGGACACACTCACGATACGCATAGACCGGCGCGCCGGTGCGCTCGGAGAGTTCCGGCACCGCGCCGCAATGGTCGCCATGGGTGTGGGTGAGCACCAGCCGCAGAATCGGCTTGCCTCCGGCGGCGGCCAGCACATCCTGCACGTGCTTGGAGCTGTCAGGGCCGGGGTCGACCACCGTAACCCCGTCCGCCTCGTCGATCAGATAGGTATTGGTGCCGTGATAGGTCATCACGCCGGGATTCTCCGCCACCACGCGGCGGATACCAGGCAACACGCTCAACGCCATGCCGCGGGGCGGCACATCTTCTACCAGAAACGCCATAACCGCATCATGCATGCCATCCATGGCTTAGGCAATTTTTTAGCCGAAGGCGTAAAGCAGCCAAAGCACGCCAAACACCGCCACCACGCACACCACGCCCAAAATCGCCAAGGTCACGTTATGGCTGGCGGGGGCGCGGCTCATGGCGCGGTGCGGCGGGTCCTGCGTCTCGCGCGTATGGATGGTTGGAAAGTCTTTTACAGTCATCGCCTTATACCCCGAAGTTTCGAGGCCTTCCCGGCCTGCGCTCACCAGAGCGCCTGGATTGTTTCCTGGCCGGATTATGCGCCCGAAAGCTCTTGAAAAGCAACAAAAACCAGCGCGCGGCCCCGCAGGCATTGCGCCCGGCGGCAGGGCGGTTACTCTGCCGCGCATGACTCAAGACCCGGATGCCGGCCTGCGCGCCTCGCTCAACCGCCACAAGCTGTTTGCCAGCGGGTTGCTGGTCCTCATGGCGGCTCTCGCCTTGCTTGGCTACCTTCTCCCCCCCTCGCTTTGGGCCGCGCTGCTGCGCGACGCCGCCAAAGCCGGGTTCATCGGCGGCGTGGCGGATTGGTTCGCGGTGACCGCGCTGTTCCGCCATCCGCTGGGGCTGCCGATTCCGCACACCGCCATCCTGCCCGCGCAGAAGGAGCGGCTGGGCAACGCGCTGGGCCGGTTCGTGGCCAACCATGTATTCACCGAGGCCGATATCCGCCGCGTGCTGAGCAATGTGGATTTCCCCGCCATCCTGCGCCGCTTCCTCGCCGACCCCGCCGCCACCCGCCCGCTGGCCGAGGCCCTGGCGGGCATGCTGCCCAAGCTGCTGGCGAGCATCGAGGACGGGCGTGCCCGCCGCCTGCTGGCGCGGCTGCTGCCCAAGCTGGTGGGTGGGCGGGCCTCCGGCGTGGTGGTGGCCCGCGTGCTCTCCGGGCTGGTGGCGGGCGGAAAGCACCAGGAGGCGTTTTCCTTCATCCTCGGCCAGCTCAAGGAGACGATGGCCAACCGCGACGAGATCCTGCGCGACGCGATCAAGGAACGCGTGCGCGAGCAGGGCGGCAAGATCGTCGGCTGGGCGCTGGGCGCCACCGTGGCCAACCGCGTGCTGAGCGCCGTGAACACCGAGCTGGAGCGCATCAGCCCGGACAGCTCCGAAATGCGCGACGCCTTCGACGAATGGGTCCACCGCGAGATCAGCCGCATGGAGACCGACCCGGAGCGCGCCGCCGAGCTGGGCCAAGCCCTGCGCGGCGTGCTGGCGCACGACACGGTGAAAGCCTGGGCCTGGGATGTCTGGGCCCGCCTGCGCCGCGCCCTGGAGATGGACGCCGCCAACCCGCACGGGCGCTCGGTGGCGGTCATCGAGGCGGCCCTCGCCAATCTCAGCGACGTGCTGGAGAAAGACCCGGTGGCCCAGGCCCGGGTGAACGCCGCCTTCCAGGCCCTGGTGCTGCGCCTGCTGCCCGGCGCGCAGGCCGAGGGGGCGAAGTTCATCGGCAACGTGGTCGGGGCGTGGGATACCGCGACCATCACCGAGAAGCTGGAACTGCGCGTGGGCAAGGATCTGCAATATATCCGCGTCAACGGCACGCTGGTCGGCTTCCTCCTGGGCGCTGCCATCAACCTTGCCCTGCTGGCTCTGCATCTTAGCTGAGTTTTACTTGGATCATGCGGCATCCTGAGCTATTTGGTGCCGCATGAAATACCTCCCCACAGCTGCATTGCTCGCGCTTCTGCCCACGCTCGCCCTCGCCGCCGCCCCCACCCCGCTTGGGGCCAATGGCGGCAAGTTCGGCGACTGGACCGCCGCGACCTACGGCACGGGTGCCGCCAAGATCTGCTACGCCTTCACCACGCCGCAAATCTCCAAGCCAAACTGGAAGTCCCGCGGCAAGGTGATGCTGACGGTCACGGAACGCCAGGGCTCGCGCGACGAAGTCTCGCTGACCGCCGGCTACGCCTACCCGAAGACCGCCAGCGTTAAGCTGACCATCGGCACCACGCCGTTCGACTTCTACACCCAGGGCGCCAACGCCTTCACCACTCAGGGCCCGGCCGTCGTGGCCGCGTTCAAGGCCGCCGACAGCGCCTCCAGCAAGGGCACCGGCCCCAAGGGCAAGCCCGTCGAGGACACCTTCTCCCTCACCGGCTTCTCCGCCGCCTATAAAGCGATCTCCGCCGCATGTCCGTAACCGACCTCACCGCCGCCGAGCGCGAGCGTATTCTCGCCAAGGCGGCGCATTTTTCTCCGCCCGATTACGTGCTGCCCGACGGGCGGCGCGACCTCGTCGGCCTCTCGCGCGAAGAACTGATCGCCGAGATGGACGCCTTCGGCGAGAAGCCCTTCCGCGCCAAGCAGCTCTGGCACTGGATCTACCACCAGGGCGTGCGGGATTTCTCGGCCATGTCGAGCATCGCCAAGCCGTTGCAGGCCAAGCTGGCGGAGCGCTTCATCGTCGGCCGCCCGGAGGTGGCCACCGACCAGCTCTCCAAGGACGATACCCGCAAATTCCTCTTCCGCTTCCGCGACCACGAGGCGGTGGAGACGGTCTATATCCCCGACCGGCGGGAAGACCGGGGGGCTGTGTGCATCTCCTCGCAGGTGGGCTGCACGCTCTCCTGCAAATTCTGCCATACCGGCACGCAGCGTCTGGCGCGCAACCTCTCGGCGGCCGAGATCGTCGGCCAATTCATGGCCGCGCGCGACGCCTACGGCGAATGGCCGAGCCCCAGGGGCGAGACGCCGCGTTTGCTCTCCACCATCGTGCTGATGGGCATGGGCGAGCCGCTGTATAACTACGAGAACGTGGCGAAAGCCATGAAGATCATCATGGACAACGAGGGCATCGCCCTCTCGCGCCGGCGCATCACGCTTTCCACCTCGGGCGTGGTGCCGATGATGGACCGCGCGGGCGAGGAGCTTGGCGTGAACCTCGCCGTCTCCCTGCACGCGGTGACGGACGAGCTGCGCGACGAGATCGTGCCGCTGAACCGCAAATACCCGATCAAGGAGGTCATCGAGGCCTGCCGCCGCTATCCTGGAGCCAGCAACGCCCGGCGCATCACCTTCGAGTACATCATGCTACGCGGCGTCAACGATTCCGAGGCCGATGCGCGCGCGCTGGTGAAGCTGATCGCGGGTCTGCCCGCCAAGGTGAACCTGATCCCCTTCAACCCCTGGCCGGGCAGCGCCTACCAGCCCAGCACGCCCGAGCAGCTGAAGAAATTCGCCGCCATCGTGATGAACGCGGGCTA
>DAIDJU010000174.1 GCA_027451225.1 Acidocella sp.
TCGGTGAGCCCCTGGGTGTACTGGTCCTCGGCCAGATTGAGCGCGGTCTGCGCCTGCTTCACGTCCTCGTTCAGCTCATCCAGCGTGGCGTGTTCCTGCTCGTAATTGGTCAGCGCCGTGTTCACCTGGGTGAAGGCCACCAGCACCGTCTTGGCGAAGCCCACCGCGGCCTCGCGCTCCTGCTCCTTGCGCAAGGCGAGCTGGCCCTTGAGCCGCCCGCCCTCGAACAGCGGCAGGCTGATATTCGGGCCGAATCCGTAGGTCAGCGCCTTCCACTCGCCCAGATCCTTGAACTGCATGGCCTGGAGGGAGGCGGCGCCGGAGAGGGTGACATCGGGGAAGAACTGCGCCTTGGCCACGCCGATCTCGGCGGTGGCGGCGTGCAGGTTCTGCACCGCCTCGCGCACATCCGGCCGGCGCTCCAGCAGGGTGGAGGGCAGCCCCACCGGCACCACGGGCGGGGTGAGCGGGATAGGCTGGGTCGCCACCAATTCGGGCGGCAGGCCAGCCGGCGTCTGCCCCAGCAGCAGCCCGATCTGCCCGATCAGCGCGTCGCGCTGGGCGATCAGCGTCGGGATCTGGGAGGCGATGGAGGCCTGGGCCGCCTTGGCGTCGGCGACATCGAGATCCGTGGTCAGACCGGCCTGCTGGCGTTCCACCGTCAGGTTCACAAGCTTATTGGCGGTATCCAGGTTCTTCTGGGTGATGCCGAGAACGGCCTCGGTCTCGCGCAGCTGGATATAGTTGCTGGCCACCTGCGCCTCGACATTCAGCAGCGCGCCGCGGCGAGCTTCCTCCGAGGCGCGGGCCTGCGCGATGGCGGTTTCCACCGCACGGCGGTTCATGCCGAACAGGTCGAGGTCGTACTGCGCCTGCAGCCCGTACTGGTAGAGGTCATAAGGCTGAATGACCGCCGGAAAGATTGGGCTGAACAGGCCCATGGGGCTGTATCTGCTCACCTTGTTGCGTGCGTAGGAGGCGTCGGCGTTCAAATTCGGGTACAGCGCCGCACCCTGGATCTTCGCCTGAGACTCGGCCTCCAGCAGGCGTTCATCCGCGATCTTCAGATCCAGATTCTGCTCGACCGCATTGGCTTCCAACTGTGTCAGCGTCGGGTCGCTGAAGCTCTTCCACCATTGCGGGTCCACCGCATCGCCCGAGACATAAGGATGGCCCGAACTAGGCCCTTCATGGGTATAAGCCCCTGGGATGGACGCATGCGGCGCCTGGAAGTTCGGCCCCACCATGCAGCCGGACAGGGCCAGAGACAGGCTAACAGTGGCCATTAATTGCAGGCGGCGCGTGGCGGCGGAAGACACTTAGCGAAACTCCGTTCTGTGGCCTTATTCAGCGTGGCGTATATGCATAGCACGCCCAACCGGGCCTTAAAGAGGCTTAATCCAGAGCCCTCCAGAAACGTCAAGACCATTGCCAGAATGGCACCCAACGCATTGTCGCGGGCCATTTTAATTAACACCCCCGCAGGCGGTTTTTTAGCTGCCTTATTTTATGCCAGAGCCGGGCAATTTCACGCTTTTGGCCGCATTGAGACATAGCCTTCCGACACCAACAAAAACAACCTTAAGAAGAAAATGTGAGGGCATGAAGCAAGCTGCCAGATCAACGGCATAATTCCCCGGCCAAATATACTACATCCATATTTTCATATGCTTATCATGTACCGTGTAGACTTCTCCTTACGACATGTCAGAGCGAAATATTTTTCAACAACAAGAAATACTGCTTGCATCCGATTCGTTTTTAGTCAGTATTCTCGTTAAAGTTGTATTGCTGAGTTGAATAAGGGATATCGCATGGCTGCGCCGACGACTATGGATGCGCTCGTCCGTCATAAACTCCGGTCGTGGCCCCAGCACCCTCCCGGCCTTGCCGACCATGACATGGGCGCGCGCGGTTCCTGGATGCGCGCACGGCCCGGCATGGTGGATGATTCCGACCATCCCTACCTGAAACTGCCAGGCAGCAACCGGCTACGCACGATCCCGGATGGTCTGTGGCTCTGCTTCGGCGGCACCGAGCGGGACCCGTATGTCGATCTCTTCGCCCTCGAGGCCTGTGGCGGGTTTCAGAACCTGCTGGACAAGCGCTCGCGCTTCGCCCCCTCCATGCATTCGCTGCTCGCGGTCTGCCCGCTGGAATGGCTGAACCAGCCGGTCTCACCGGCCAATGGCATGTTGCGCTGGCGCTATACCGGGCTGCTGCGTGATGAGCCGCGCGGCCCGCTGGTGCTGCCGGTGCGCGATATCCGGGTGATGTACGCCCTGCGCCCGCGCCATTACGAGCATTTCGCCGCCACGCAGATCCCGCACGCGCATGAGTTCTTCGCGCCGATCACAGCGCTGATCGGGCCGGAGGGCTGGCAGCACCCGACATTGCGGGCCTTTATCGCCCGCACATCGCCGCGCGCCAATTTCTGGGAATTCGCCGGCGCCTCAGCCGCCTGAGGCGAAAGGCGAGTAAACCGCTAGGACGGAGATTTTACTCCGCCGCGGAAGACGCGGCGGCAAGTGTGGCCGCCACGGCCTTGCCCTCGGCCACCGCCTTGGCCAGCGAGGTACCGTCCAGCTCATTGGCAATGGCATCGCGCACGCGGCGCATCACGCGGCGGATTTCGCAGGCCTGCTCGTCCTTGCACTCGTCGCAGCGGCGGTAATAGTTCACGCTCACGCAGGCCAGAGGAGCCAGAGCACCATCCATAATCCGCACAACCTGGCCGAAAGTGATGAGATCGGCTGGTTTGGCCAGGGCATAGCCGCCGCCGCGCCCGCGCCGGGAGCGCACGATGCCATTGCGGTTCAGCTCCAGCAGAATCGCCTCAAGGAACTTCTTGGGCAGATTTTCGCGCTCGGCGATCTCGCTCACCAGCAGCAGGTTGTCGCTGTTTTCCTTCGCCAGCACCATTAGCGCCTGCAAGGCGTATTTACATTTTTGCGACAACATAATTCTGCTCCTCAACCCAGCCAGCTTATCATCATTTATCTACAACACGGCTTTCCGATAGGAAATACTTACCCGCGCATGATGATATGGCTATTCCCTACGGAATTTCTAGGAAAAACAGATCAGACCGCGCCCGAAATGCTCAAACCCACCGCCTCGGCGACCTTGATGCCATCCACCCCGGCGGAAAGAATACCACCCGCATAGCCAGCGCCCTCACCCGCCGGGTACAGCCCACGCACGTTGAGAGAGCAGAAATCCTTGCCGCGCGTGATGCGCACGGGGGATGAGGTGCGGGTTTCCACGCCGGTCAGCACGGCGTCCGGGCGGTCGAAGCCCTTAATCTGCTGGCCAAAGGCGGGCAGCGCCTCGCGTATGGCGGCAATGGCGTAATCGGGCAGCGTGGGGGCAAGATCGGTGAGGTGCACCCCCGGCTTGTAGCTCGGCAGCACATCGCCAAAATCGCGCGAGGCGCGCCCGGCGATGAAATCCCCCACCAACTGGCCCGGCGCCTTATAGGCCCCGCCACCGGCGACGAAGGCCGCGCTCTCCCACCGGCGCTGGAACTCCATCCCGGCCAGCACGTCGCCCGGATAATCCTCCGGGTTGATACCGACCACGATGCCCGCATTGGCGTTGCGCTCGGCGCGGGAATACTGGCTCATGCCGTTGGTCACCACCCGCTCCGGCTCCGAGGTGGCGGCCACCACCGTGCCGCCCGGGCACATGCAGAACGAGTACACCGAGCGGCCATTCTTGGCGTGGTGCACCAGTTTGTAATCCGCGGCGCCCAGAATTGGATGCCCAGCGCTTGAGCCGAAGCGATGCCGGTCGATCATGGATTGCGGATGCTCGACGCGGAAGCCGATGGAGAACGGCTTGGCCTCCATGAACACGCCGCGCTCGTGCAGCTTGGCGAAGGTGTCGCGCGCCGAATGGCCGATGGCCAGCACCACATGATCCGTTTCGATCCACTCGCCCGAAGCCAGCGCCACGCCGCGCATCTGGCCATCCTGGATGTCGAAATCCACCACCTTCTCGCCGAAGCGGTACTCGCCGCCCAGGGCCTCCACCTTGGCGCGGATGCTCTCGACCATGCTCACCAGCCGGAACGTGCCGATATGCGGCTTGGCAACGTAGAGGATCTCCTCCGGCGCGCCCGCAGCCACGAACTCGGTGAGCACCTTGCGGCCCAAATGGCGCGGGTCCTTGATCTGCGAGTAGAGCTTGCCGTCGGAGAACGTGCCTGCCCCACCCTCGCCGAACTGCACGTTCGACTCCGGGTTCAGCTCGCCGCGCCGCCATAGGCCCCATGTGTCCTTGGTGCGCTCCCGCACCACCTTGCCGCGCTCCAGGATGATCGGGCAGAACCCCATCTCGGCCAGGATGAGGGCGGCGAAGATGCCGCACGGTCCGGTGCCGATGACCACGGGGCGCTTAACCGGCTTCTGCTTGGCGTGGGCGACGAATTTGTACGAAACATCGGGGCTCGGCTCACCAGCGGTCACGTCCACGGCCAGCTCGGCGTCGATGGTATAGACCAGCTTGATGTCGCTCTTGCGCCGTGCATCCCAGGCGCGGCGGAACACGTTGTAGGAGAGCAGCGCCGCCTCCGGCACGCCGAACCCGGCGGCGATGGCGGCGCTCAGCTCAGCCTCGGTATGGTTAAGCGGCAAGCGAAGTTCGGTCAGGCGGCGCATTGGGTCAGACTCAGAAAATCCATTATGCAGGCTCTACAACCGGAGAGCCCTGCAAGCCAATGTCCCTCGTCATCGATCTGCGCTGCCTGCAGGATGAGACCTACCAAAAACGCGATATCGGCCAGCATGCGCTGAACCTGCTGCGCCACGCGCCTGAGCCGGTAACCGGGATTATAGACCCGGCCCTGCCGCCCTTGCCCAAGGACATAGCGGCGTTGACGGCGGAACTCTCGCCCCATGCCTACATCCCCGGCGCAAGGCTGTTCCTCAACCCCTGTCCCTTCGGCCCCAATCAGGCGGCGCTCTCCAGGCTGCTTACCGCCCCCGGCGTGACCAAGGCGGCCTGCGTTTACGACTTCACGCCCTTCGACGACCAAGCCGCGCACCTAACGGACAGCGCCGCCCGGCTGGACTACTTCACCGCCATGGCATGGCTGAAGCGCTATAACATGCTGCTGCCTATCTCCGCCGCCACCGAAACCCGGCAGCGTCAGCTCTTCGGCAATCGCCCCTCGACGGTAACGGGCATGGCGCAATCCGGGCAGTGGCAGGCGGCTTCAGGAGAGAAGGTGGCGGCCAAGGCCTATGCCGCGCTGCTGCCCAAGCCCGCATTGGCACGGGGGGCCAAGCCGCGCATCGCCATGCTCACCCCCATGCCGCCCGAGAAAACCGGCATCGCCAAATATTCCGCCGCCTGCATCACCGAGCTTGCCAAGCTGGCGGAGCTGGAGGTGTTTTCGGGGAGCGCCGTCAGCACCCTGCCCTATGCCGATGGCAAATACGACGCCGTGCTGAGCGTGATCGGCAACTCGCCCCTGCATGAGAGGATTTACGACAATACATTGCGCTGGGGCAGCGCCGCCCTGTGCCACGACGCCCGGCTGATGGGGCTGCTCCACCCCCGCGCCGCCGCCCTGGCCAGCGCCGAGCTGAAACGCGAGGTGACTGAGCAGGAGATCGGCACATGGACCGCCGATGAATCCAGGCGCGAAGCCTGCTTCCTGGGCGAGTTGGCGGCGGCGGCACGGCCGCTGATCTTCCACACCCGCCATAGCGTGGCGCTGGTGCGGGAGCGGTTCGGCATTACGGCGCGATACCTGCCCTTTGCCATGCAACGCCAGTTTTCCCCCATGGACAAACGCGCCGCCCGCGCCGCGCTGGGCATTCCGCCGGAGCAGAAACTCGTTGTCAGCTTCGGCTTCCTTACGCCGGGCAAGGGTATTCCAGAAGCCCTGGCGGCGCTGCTGCCGCTAAAGGGGCGCATGGATATAAAACTGGTCTTCGCTGGCGAGGACGCCGCACCTGACGCAAATTTCGAGCTGTTGGCGAGGGAGCTGGGCGTCGATGACGCTGTACGCATCGGCACCGGTTTTGTGCCGGAGGCGCAATATCGCCTCTGGCTTGCCGCCGCCGATGCCGGGCTGCAACTGCGCGCGGGTCAGCCTGGCAATATATCCGCCGCGTTGCAGGATTGCATCGGCGCCGGGCTGCCGACGGTCGCCTCCGCCGACCTTGCCGAGAATCTCTCAGCCCCCGCCTATGTGAAGCGCGTTGCCGACGTACCTAACCCGGCTGAAATCGCCACGGCGCTGGAGGAGGTGCTCACTCCCCCGGCCAACACCGAGGACCAATGCCGCGCCTATTCAGCCGCGCACTCCATGACGGTTTACGCGGCCAAACTGCTGGAGCTGCTCGTGCCCTGAGGCTCCTCCCGCACCAGCGCGACGGTGAGCAGCACGGCTTCGAGCTGCCTGTCGCGCTGCGCGAGTTCGGTTCGCAGCTCCGCCAACTCCCCCAGCACCTCGGCCATCATCAACCGGCGTAGCCGGCGGAACAGCCTTTTAAGCACGGCGGAGGTCGAGCGTGCGCGGATATTCCGGCCCGGCCACCGGCTGGGGCTCGGGGCACGGCCCCGGCGTGTGGCCAAACGGGTAGAAGCGCGAGCGGCGGCGAGCCTCGGCGGCATTGGAGTTCACGGGGAAGTCCTCGTAAGAGCGCCCGCCCGGATGCGCGACATGATGCGTCATGCCGCCCAGGCTGCGGCCGGTCCATTTGTCGTACACATCGAACACCAGCGGCACCTGCGCGCCGATGGTCGGGTGCAACGCCGAGTAAGGCTGCCACGCCTTGAAGCGCACGCCCGCCACGTAGCGGCCTTGCGTCTCGGTGCGCTGCATCGGCATGGCGGCGCCGTTGCAGGCCAGCACGTAACGCTCGTCCACCCACCCATCCACCTTCACCTGCAAGCGCTCGGCGGAGCTGTCCACATAACGGGCGGTGCCGCCGGAGGTCTGCTCCTCGCCCAGCACGTGCCAGGGCTCCAGCGCGTGGCGCAGTTCCAGCTGAATGTCCCGCACCGCGACCTCGCCCAGTTTGGGGAAGCGGAATTCCTGGTGCGGGGCGAACCATTCGGCGTCGAGCGGGAAGCCATAAGCCGCCAACTCCTCCAGCGCGCCCTTGAAATCCGCCTCGTTGTAATGCGGCAGCAGGAACTCGTCGTGCAGCCTTGTGCCCCAGCGCACCAGCGAGCGCTCATACGGGCGCTCCCAGAAGGCCGCGACGGCCGAACGCATCAGCAGCATCTGCGCGGCGGACATCTCGGCATGGGGCGGCATCTCGAAGGCGCGGAACTCCACCAACCCGCGACGGCCCGAGCCGCCATTGGGGGCGTACATCTTGTCGATGCAGAATTCCGTGCGATGGCCGTTGCCGGTCATATCGCACAGGATGTTGCGGAACAGCCGGTCCACCAGCCAGGGCGGAGTCTGGTTCTGGCGGCCCACCTGCTGGAAGGCGATTTCCAGCTCGTTCACCGCGTCGTCGCGCGCTTCGTCGATGCGCGGATGCTGCGAGGATGGGCCGATGAACAGGCCGGAGAACAGGAAGCTGAGCGAGGGATGGTTGTGCCAGAAGCCGAGCATGGACTTCAGCAGGTCCGGGCGGCGCAGGAAGGCGCTGTCCGCCGGGGTGGGGGCGCCCATCACCACATGGTTGCCGCCGCCGGTGCCGACATGCCGCCCGTCCATCATGAACTTCTCGGCCGCCAGCCCGACTTCACGGGCTGTCTCGTAAAGCTGGCCGGTGCGCTCCACCATCTCGCCCCAGCTTCCCGCCGGGTGGATGTTCACCTCGATCACGCCCGGGTCCGGGGTGACGGAGAAATTGGTCACGCGCGGGTCCTCGGGCGGCAGATAGCCTTCCAGCACCACCTTGCGGCCGAATTCCTGGGCGGTCTCCTCCACGGCGGCGGTGAGTTCCAGCCAGTCCACCACATCGTAGAGAGGCGGGTAGAAGATGTGGATGATGCCATCCCGCGCCTCCACCGCCAGCGCGGCGCGCACGATCCCCGGCTCCTCGCGCCCCACCACCGGGGCGTCCTGCGGCACGGGGCGGAAACCCTCGATGGTTGAACCGCCGTAACCTTCCCGGGTCATCTGCATGGAATCGCGCCTGGGCAGTTTCTCGCGCGGGGCAAAGGGGTCGGTCTCGTAATTGGCCTCGATATTGGTGGGGTCGGCCCAGGGCAGGCTTTCCAGCGGCAGGCGCAGGCCGATGGGGCTATCGCCAGGGATGAGGAACATCGTGTCGTCGCGGAAGAACCACTTGCCGGACTGCCAGCGGCGCTGGCCATCGGTGATGACGCGCCGCAGCGGCAGCACGGAGCCGACGGACGACGCCAACCCCTGGCCGAACACCTTGGCCAGACGCGCACGCTCCAGCGGGTCACCCAGCTTGGCGTCCTCGACGATGACATTCGCCGGCAGCCGCTTCTCGCGCCAGAGGTAGTAATGGATGTCCTCATAGGCGTTGTTGACGAGGCCTGGGTCCACTTGCAGCCGCTCGGCCAGAGCCTGGGCGAAAGTGGTGGTATCGGCTGCGGTGGCGCTGTCGGTATCGTCGTCGCTCGCCAGCAACGCCGGGTTCTTCCACACCGGCTCGCCATCGGCCCGCCAATGGGCGTGGATGGCCCAGCGCGGCAATTGCTCGCCAGGGTAATGCTTGCCCATGTTGTAGGTGAGCGCCGCCCCCTTGCTCCAGAGCGAGGTGAGCTTGCGGATCAGCCGCCCGGCATAGGCGCGCTTGGTGGGGCCCAGCGCGTCGATATTCCATTCCGCGCCCTCATGGTCGGTGGCGGAGACGAAAGTCGGCTCGCCGCCCATGGTCAGGCGCACATCGCCGCGCAGCAGCGCGCGGTCCACCGCCGCGCCACGGGCCAGGATGTCCTGCCATTGCTTCGGAGTGTAGGGCTTGGTCACACGCGGGGTTTCTGAGATGCGCTTGACTTCCATGTGGAAGTCGAACTCGGTCTCGGTGTCGTCCTCGGCGATGAAGCCGCCCGAGATGGGGGCGGCCGATTGCGGGGATGGCGTGGCGGCGAGCGGGATATGCCCCTCGCCCGCGAACAGGCCGGAGGTGGCGTCCAGCCCCACCCAGCCGGCGCCGGGCAGATACACTTCGGCCCAGGCGTGCAGATCGGTGAAATCGGCTTCGGGGCCGGAGGGACCGTCGATGGCCTTCACATCGGCGGTGAGCTGGATCAGGTAGCCCGAGACGAAGCGCGCGGCATAGCCGAGATGGCGCAGCAGGTTCACCAGCGTCCAGGCGGAGTCACGGCAGGAGCCTTTGCCCAGGCCCAGCGTCTCCTCGGGCGTGTAAACCCCGGGCTCCATGCGCACCACGTAGCTGATGCGGCTGTGCAGATCGGCGTTGATCGCCACCAGCATGTCCACGGTACGCGGGTCCTGGCCCTCGAACTTGGAGCGCGTCTCGGCGATCAGCGCCGCGAGCAGCGGGCCGGGTTCGGTCAGCACACGGAAGGGGGCGAGTTCCTCGGCGAGCACATCATCGTACAAAAAGGGCCAGGTCTCGGCCTGTTCTTCCAGGAAAAAATCGAACGGGTTGATCGTCGCCATGTCGGCGACCACGTCCACCACCACGTCGAAATGCGTCACACGCTCGGGGAAGACCACACGCGCCAGGAAATTGCCCTGAGGGTCCTGCTGCCAGTTGAGGAAGTGCGGCTTGGGCGACACTTGCAGGGAGTAGGAGATGATCGGCGTGCGGGCGTAAGGTGCCGGGCGCAGGCGGATTGTCTGCGGGCCCAGGGTTACCGGGCGGTCGTATTTGTACGAGGTGCGATGCGTGATGGCGGCGTGGATCGACATGCAGGCTCCTTGCTTTCTGGTTGCCACGTCAACACGCATGTGAGGTTTTTGCAACGTAATGCAGCGGCCTTGCGAACGGTTTTTGCAGATCTTGCTCCGGAAGTTTTACGAAACCTTAATAACGGCTACCATTTAGGCAACCACCCTCTGGTTTGACCGTCGTTCGTCAGATTTACAACCTTCGCGTGTTATTTGCAACCTTTTCCGCGTGGTGCTGCCGCCCCACCTGCCCCACCTGGAGGCAAAGCGCTGCGCATCGGCCTCCCGGGCTGGCTGAAATGCCCCGGCCAAAGTTGAGGCCCACCGACATGTGGGGACGCTGGCGGCCTCAGCATCGCTGCCACCGCCCCGCGCGATGTGGATTTAGGCCCGGAGGACATCCGGGCCTGGCAGGCGGCGTTTAGCCCAGCTTGACCAGCACGTGCTGCTTCTTGCCCGCCGAGAGCTTCTGCTCCGGCTTGGGCGCAATGATCTGCGCTTCGTCGGTGATCGCCACATCGTCCAGCCGCCCGCCGCCACCGCGGATCAGGCGGCGCGCCTCGCCATTGGTTGCGGCGAGGCCGGCCTTCACGAACAGCGCGAAGGCGGGAATGCCCTCGCCGAACTCAGCCGCCGGGACGGTGATGCTGGGCAGCCCCTCCGCCGCCACGCCCTGCTCGAACAACTGGCGGGCAGCTTCGGCGGCTTCCGCGGCGGCGGCGCGGCCATGGGCCAAAGCGGTGGCCTCGGTGGCCAGGATGATCTTGGCCTGGTTGATCTCGGCCCCGTCGAGCTGCTCAAGGCGCGCGATCTCGTCCAGCGGCAGATCCGTGAAGAGCTTGAGGAAGCGGCCGACATCGGCATCCTCGGTATTGCGCCAGAACTGCCAGTAATTATAGGGGCTCAGCTTCTCGGCCGAGAGCCACACAGCGCCCGAGGCGGATTTGCCCATCTTCGCGCCCGAAGCGGTGGTGATGAGCGGGGTGGTGAGGCCGAACACGCTCTTCTGCTCGGTGCGGCGCACCAGCTCGATGCCGGAGACGATATTGCCCCACTGGTCCGAACCGCCGAACTGCACCACCACGTTCTCGCGGCGCAGCAGCTCGCGGAAATCGTAGGATTGCAGGATGGAGTAGTTGAACTCCAGGAAGGTCAGCCCCTGCTCGCGCTCCAGCCGCTGCTTCACGGAATCGAAGGACAGCATGCGGTTGACGGAGAAATGCACACCGACATCGCGCAACAGGGCGATGTAGGAGAGCTTGTCCAGCCAGTCGGCATTGTTGACCAGTACCGCGCCCTTGGAGAAGTCGATGAAGGCTTCGAGGTTTTTGCGGATGCCGGTCAGGTTTTCGCCGATCTTCTCTTCGGTGAGCAGTTGGCGGGCTTCCTCGCGGAAGCTCGGGTCGCCAATGCGCGTGGTGCCGCCGCCCAGCAAGGCCACCGGCTTGTGCCCGTGCTTCTGGAACAGGCGCAGCAGCATAATGGGGATCATGTGCCCGACATGCAGGCTGTCGGCCGTCAGGTCGAACCCGGCATAGCCCGCGATGGACCCAGCGGCGCAGGCGGCGTCCAGCGCCTCCTCGTCGGTGCATTGAAACACAAAGCCGCGCGCCTTCGCCTCGGCCAGAAATTCGCTTTTCGCCATCGTCATGCTCCTGTGGGCCGGGGCGGTAGCACAGCCGCACGAGCGCGCAAAGCCGCATCACCCCACACCCGCGATACAGCCAGCGCCACCACCAGCGGCGTGAACAGCACGCCGGTAAGTACAGAAACAGTGGGGCAGAAGACAGGCCAGAGCCAGAACGCGACCTCGCGCAACCCCACGCGCCAGCCCCGCCGCTCCGCCAGCGCCGCCAGCAGGGCCGAGGCTGCCACCATATCGTCGGTATAGCCATAAGGCGTGGCCAGCAGAGAGAGCAGCGCGGTAAGCGCCGCCTTGTCGAGCAGTTCCATTTTTCCCTTGGCCCAGAGCCAGATCGTGCCCGCCATGACCAGCCCCGTCACGGCTAATTGCACGTCCCCCGCCAGCCCGACGCTGGCATGCAAGCTGCGCATCATCCAAAAGATGGAGACGCCGCTAGCTTGGGCGGTGCGTGGCGCAAAAGTGGCTGTGAGCAGCGTTGCACCCCCTGCCCGCCCATGGCCAAGATAGTCTTGCCAGACAGGCCAACCAAACAGGGCCAGGGTAAGCAGCACCAGCAATGTGCAAACGCCAGCGAATCCAACAACCCCGCGCCAACTGCGCAAGCCCAGCAAGGCGGCGGGCACTAGAATGCCGGTCTGCGGCTTGCAGGCAAGCAGCCCCAGCAACCCGCCCGCCGCCAATGGGCGGTCGGCTGTCCGCAGCAGCCCGGCGACGAGAATTCCCCCCCCAGCGACGCCCAATTGCCCAAGCATGGTGTTCCACAAAGCCGCCGGGCTAAGCAGAGCCAGTGCGATCACCAGCCAGGACAATTTAGCCCAGCGCAGTGCCGCCGCAGCGATCGCTATTCCAATGACGGTCCAGGCAAAAAACGCCAGCTCGAAAGGTAGATGCGAGATTAATGAGGCGGGCAGCAAAATCGGCGGCGGATAAGGAAAACCCTCGGCATAGCCGCCTGGCAGCGGGAACAGCGCCCCCGGTTGCAGCGGCGGTATTAGCCGATGAAGCGCCCCAAGCGGCAGACGTGCCGTAAACCCGGCGCGCCAGAAATCTGAAAAATCGCATTCCGGCCGGCCACAGGGCTGGTCGTTGCCGATCAACCCCAGACCGGTGAGATAGCCGAGCCGGGGCAGCATGAAATGCAGAAAGACGACGATCCACAGGCCCCAGAAGGTAAACAGCAGCCCATAGGCGCCGAACCCCCGAGCCAAGCGCGCATACTCACTCAGCCGCGTCATGCCACGCTGGTTCCTTTGGCTTGGCGGCTTGCTCCCCACAGCGTACGTGCCAGCGCAGCTACCACCACAACAGGAGTAAACAACAAACCTGTTCCCGCAACGACAATCGGGCACAGCATGGGCCAGAGCCAGAACAGCACGTCCAACAAACCAATTCGCCACCCTTGCCGCTCAGCCAAACTCGCCAATACCCAGGACCAAGCGACCATATCATCGCCATAGCCGTATGGCGTGGCCAATAACGACAGAAAAACAGTTATCGCAATGCGGTCCAGTATGGGACAATTTCCTCGCGTCCAAAGCCATATGGTTGCCGCCATGGCGAACAGGCTGCACACGCCCTGAACCGCATAAGAGACCAGCAACCCCGCTCCCAGGCTGCGTGCCATCCAAAAAACCGAGACGCCACTGTTCATATAAGCTTGTGGATTAAAGGGGGCGTTCAACACGACGAATGCATGCGGGCTTCCAAGTTCGCGATAGGCCCGCAAACAAGACGGGCCGAACCAGATCATTACCCCTCCAAAAAGGACGAGGCAAACCGCACCAAAACCAACGCCTGCACGCCAGTTGCGCTGTCCCGCCAACATAGCTGGCACCAGCACGCCGATCTGCGGTTTGCAGGCCAACACACCAAGCAATGCCCCGCCACTAAGTGGCTTTCGTAAGCTCAAAGCAATTCCCGCGAGCAGAACTGCGCCCCCGATTACTCCCAATTGCCCCAGTTCCGTGTTCCACAAAGCTGCGGGGCTGAGCACCCCAGCTAGAATAACAGGCCAAGAAAATCCTGCTCTGTGCACCAGCCAAGCAGCCAAAATTAGTCCCAGCGCGGTCCAGGTAAAAAAGGCCCATTCGAATGGCAAATACGAGATTAGCACACTGGGAAACAGCATCGGCGGCGGATAAAAAAACGCCTCCAAATTCGCCGAAGGTGCGATGGTCTGGCGTTGGTAGGCCAGAAATGCAGTGGCATCGTAAATTCGCATGAAATCGTGTTGCCTGGCCAGCAGACCTGCAGGCCAGAAAGCAGAGAAATCACATTCAGGCGTAATGCAAGGCGGGTCGTTGGCGATGGGACGGTGGACGAAGAGATAACCCAGGCGGGGCGCCATCTTGCCCCAGAACACCTCGATCACGATCAGCCAAAGAAACCCCAACAGACCACAGCAAATGGTCCACCATACGGTTTGCGCTGTTTTACGCATTAGGGGGATGAACCTTCACCGTGCCTCACGCCTGTTGGGAATATTCTCTTACTGTAACTACACCAACGGGTAGCGGCAATGCGCACCACTTCCTGTGAATGGCTGAAGACGTTACAGCCAAGCATATGCTCACCTCATCCCTCCGCGCCATCGGCCTCATGTCCGGCACCTCGCTCGATGGCGTGGACGCCGCCTGGATTGAAACCGATGGCGAGCGCATCTCTCATTTCGGCCCCGCAGTGATGCTGCGCTACGAGGACGATCTGCACGCCGATCTGCGCCACCTGCTCGATCTTGCCCCCACCTTGCTCCCGGATGATCCGTTCCTCAAGCATGTGGAAGAGCGCCTCACCCGCGACCATGCCATTGCGGTGAGCATGATCGGGCGCTCCGCCGATGTTATCGGCTTTCATGGCCAGACAATTTTGCACGCGCCCGAGGCGCACCGCACTTGGCAGATCGGCGATGCCGCTATGCTCGCCCATATCGCGCGCATGCCCGTGGCGCATGATTTCCGCTCGGCCGATGTTGCCGCCGGCGGCCAGGGCGCGCCTTTCGCGCCGCTATTTCATGCCGCCCTGGCGCATGACCTGCCAAAGCCGCTGTTGGTGGTGAATATCGGTGGCGTGGCCAACATGACCTGGCTGGGTGCGGCGGGCGAGATCGTCGCCTGCGACACCGGCCCCGGCAATGGCCCGCTGGACGATCTGGCGCAGAAGCATCTCGGCCAGCCCTACGATAAGGACGGCGCACTCGCCGCCTCGGGCCAGGTGGATGAGCCCCGCCTCGCCACGCTGCTGGCGCATCCGTACTTCGCCAAACCAGCGCCGAAATCGCTGGACCGGCTGACCTTTTCGGGGCTGATCGCCCAGGCCATCGAGGGGCTGAACCCGCCCGATGCCGCCGCGACGCTGGCCGCCTTCTCCGCCACCGCCATCGCCCGCGCGCCCCTGCCCGCTGCGCCGCAGCGTGTGCTGGTGGGCGGCGGCGGGCGGCATAACAAGCATCTGATGCGCCTGCTGGCCGAACAATTCCCCGTGCCGGTACAACCCGTGGAAGCAGCGGGCTGGGATGGCGACGCGCTAGAGGCGCAGTGCTTTGCCTATCTCGCTGTGCGCTCGCTGCGAGGGTTGCCGCTTTCTTTGCCTTCCACCACAGGCGTGCCGGAACCGCTTACAGGCGGACGGCTCGCCATGCCCTGAAAGCTGCGACGCCCACCACCAGCGGGGTAAGCAACACACCGGTTAGGGCCGTACTCAGTACAATGAAGCCCGGCCATAGCCACAACACGCCATCCAAGAGCGACACACGCCAGCCCCGCCTTGCCGCCAACACCACCAAGGCCAAGGTGTAGCCAACCATATCAGAGGAATATCCGTAAGGCGTGAGATACAGCGACAACAGCAGGGTCAAAGCCGCACGGTTGTACGGGTCCACCACCGGGTACCGCCAAACCCGCCAAGCGAGTGCAATAGCACCCGCCGCCGCCACGCCCTGGGCCGCATAGGCTATGGGCACGCTGCCACCTAGGCTGCGCAGCATCCAGAATACCGAAAGACCATTGAGTTGGTAACTTTGCCCGAACGGGGCCAGCAGCAAACCGCGCGCCAGAGCTCCTCCCGTGGTGAAGTACAGCGTCCAACTCTCTCGCCCGAATTCCAGCACCGGCAGCAGGCAAAGCAGAACCACAAGCAAGCCCCCGGCCAACAGGGATCGCCACTGCCTGCTGGCCAGCAGGATAACGGGACCGATCAGCCCCATTTGGGGTTTGAGCACCTGCACACCCAGCAACAGTCCGGCACGCACGGAGTTCGTGGCGCTGGCCAGCAACCCGGCGAACATGGCGCAGCTCAACACGCCGCTGAGCTGCCCGAGGCACAGGCAACGCCATTCGGCGGGTGAGACAATGGTCAGCGCCACCACGCCCCAACCGAGCCCGCCACGGCGCAGGAGTATCGTCATCACGACGAGGCTTACACCCGTCCAGGCCCAGAACGATGTTGACAGCGGCAAGGATGAAAATATCGCCCCAAGCGGCAGGATTACAGGCGGATAAACCCAATCCGCCCGTTCCGGCACACGACCAAGCAGCGATGCCTTAACCGCTTGGTAACTGTCCACAGAATAAGCGGCGGCCAAATGCCCCTGCTTGGCCATTAATCCGGCGGCATAGATGTTGGTGAAATCGGCATCGGACATTTTATGGCCAAAGGCGCCAAAATCGCCGTGCACCGTGGCCACCAGCCAGCTGATATATAGGAACAGTAACACCAGCAGTGCAAACAATGCGCCCTGAAGAATGTAACTGAAACGAGACATTCAGTCGGTACTATGGGTAATTCGGTAAAGCGTCCACCCCTCTTCATTGCTGCCCGCAGGCTTCAGCCAAGGGGGCGGCGTGCCTGCGGCGAGGGCATCCCAGAGCGTGTTTTTGGGCAGATCGGCCACCAACAGATAGCGTGATGGGCTGGGACAGAACAGTACATAAGCCGCGCCCGTAGCGGCGACTTCCGGCGGCACGGCGCTGCCCGGTGCAACGCGCCAGGCAGCACGGTCACGCATGTAGCCGGTGATGCCGTGGTGAAACAGCGAGCCTACGGTTTTTACCTGGGTGCGGTAGAGCAGTTCCGGCGCGTCCTCGGGCCCGGCCAGCACCACCTGCCCGGCCGCCTGGGCCAGCAGCGGCGCGATGCCACGCAGCTTGCAGCTTGGGTAGCTCCGCGCGGGGGGGGCTGCGGTTTCCGTCGGCGACGCCTTGGCGATTGCCGCCAGCTCTGGCACGCCGAGCGCCAGCGCCAAAATGCTCACCCGCGCCAGACTGGCGAGTTGCGGCTTCCCGGCCAACCCCACGCTTGCCTGGCTTAGCGCCACAGGCAGCATCGCCGCGCCGAAAATCGTGGAGAAGCCGACAAAGAGCAGGAACTTGGCGCCCAGCACCAGCGCCACCGCACCACACAGGGCCAAGTATAGCCAGATGACACGTCCATCGCCGCGCGGTTTCAGCATCTCGGGCATCAGCAATGCCTGCACCCGATCCTGCCGCCGCGCTCCTCGCCATAACGCATAGGCCAGGGCGGCAGCGCCGGGGAACAGGAACATCGCCGCATCCCCCCCGCGTACCGGCATCTGTTCGGCAATAACGCCAAAGAACGCCTGAGCCTCGGCGGGTGGCAGAATGCCATACGGCCCCAGCATCACGCCCGGAAACAGCGCGACCCACACACCAAACAGCACCGCCAGCACAATGCAGCCCACGGGGCCGCGCCACGAGCGGTTGGGCAGGCGCGTCAGCACCGAACTTCCCGCCAGGAACAGGAGGCCCATTACGGCATAGACACAGGAGAGCCGGTCCACCTCGGGCGCGAAGTACCCACCCGCCGGGGGGTCGATGAACAGCCCCAGCACCAGCACGTCGCAGCATCCTGCGGCGGTGGTGAACAGCACGCTGGCATTGGGCTCGCGGAGCCAGCGCAGCAACAGGCTGGCATAGGCCATCAGCACGAAAGGCATGGTCTCGGGCGTGAGCCAGATGGCGAAGCCGCCGCTTAAGCCCGCGAGGAACCCCCGCCAGCTATCACCGCGCCACGCACGGGCGGTAAACCCGGCAGTAAGCGCGATCATCGCCAGCAGCAGCACATGGTAATGCACCACGCCGGGCACCGCGATGGTCATGATCCCCGGCAGCACGGCGGCGGCGAGGGCGGCGCTCCACAGATACCGCCGCAGCGCGAAGGGCTCCACCGCCCAGGCCAGCACCGCGCCCAGAAACCCCACGCCGAGCGGCCCCAGCGCCACACCCGCGGCGAACAGCGCCTTGTGCCAGCCAATGAATGGAGCCAAAGGCGCGGCCAGCAGCCAGAGCAGCATGTCCAGCAGGCGCGACCATTCGATCATCACCCCCGCGCCGGACTGGTCCCCCGCCACGCTGGTGAGCAGATGCCCGGCCCTGATCCCCTGCTCGATGCGCAGCAGGCGCATATAGGAATCCGGGTCCTGCAAATTGCCCGCCAGCACGGAGGGCCAAGCCCCCAGCCCAAGCAATATGTTCACTCCCGCCGCCAGCAGGAAAAGCGGGAGCAGATACATCAGCCCGCTTGCGCGCGGAAACCGGCCACGCCGCGCTCGATCTCGGTGACATGCCGGGGCGCGAAATGGCTGGCATCGGTAAGGCCGCAGGAATGGGCGATGATCTCGACCTCATCACGCAGCTTTTGGGCGTAGCGGGCCACGCGCACGGCCTTGTCGGCCGGGTCCAGGCCCTTGATCAGCCGTTCATCGACGGCGGTGACGCCGGTGGGGCAACGGCCGGTGCCGCATTTCATGGCCTGGATGCAGCCCAGCGAGAACATGAAGCCGCGCGCCGAGGAGACGAAATCCGCCCCCATGCACAGCGCCCAGGCGACTTTATCCGGCGTGACCAGCTTGCCCGAGGCGATGATGCGGATGCGCTTATCCAGCCCGTATTCATGCCGCAGCCCGGCGATATAGGGCAACGCCTGGGTGATCGGCAGGCCCACGTAATCGGCCAGGGGCTCAGGCGCCGCGCCCGTGCCGCCCTCGCCGCCGTCGATCTGGATATAATCCGGGCAATGCGCCGGGTTTTCCGCGCAATAGGCGAACCATTCATCGACGAAACCGGGATCGCCCATCACGAACTTTACCCCCACCGGCTTGCCGGTGACGGTCCGCACACGCTCGATGAACGCGCCCAGCTCGCGGATATTGCCGATATCGGTATGGCGGTTGGGGGAGATGCTGTCCTTGCCCTCCGGGATGCCGCGGATCTGGGCGATCTCGGCCGTTACCTTGTGCGCGGGCAGGATGCCGCCCTTGCCGGGCTTGGCGCCCTGGGCGAGCTTCACCTCGAACATCCGCACCTGCGGATAGGCGGCGATCTGGCGCAGCCGGTCCTCGGAGAGATTGCCGTGCTCGTCGCGCACGCCGTATTTCGCGGTGCCGATCTGCATGATCAGATCCGCCCCGCCTTCGAGGTGGAATTGTGAGAGCCCGCCCTCGCCGGTGCTCATCCACACCCCGGCCATCTTCGCCCCGCGCGAAAGCGAGGTCACCGCCGCATGGCTCAGCGCGCCGTAGGACATGCCGGAAATGTTGAAGAAGCTCTTGGCCATATACGGCTCGCGGCTGGCGCCGGGGCCAGCCGAGACGCCGATCTGCTTGCCGGAATAGGGGCGCTTGTCTTCATCCAGGATGGGAAAGGCCGCATTGCGGAAGATGAAGCTCGGCACGTTCTCGGAACCGAAGCTGATGAGGTTGGAAAGCCCCTTGGCCGAGCGGTACACCCAGCTGCGCTCCAGCCGGTTGAACGGGCGCTCGGCCCAGTCCGGCAGGTATTGGTACTGGCGCATGTACTCGCCCCATGTCTCGGCGAAGTAGCGGACATGGCCGATAACCGGGTAGTTGCGCAAAATGGTGTGCTTGGTCTGGCTAATGTCGTGCAGGTAAACCGCGGCAACGCCAAGCCCAAGCAGAACGATGATTAACTCCAATCCCAGCATCTGGCTCCCCCATTTTCTGGAAGCGCCTGTTTAGCCGCTCCGCCTCTGGCGAGCCACCCGCGCAGGGCGAGGCTGCCATCGCTCAAGCGCCGCGCCCCGGCAGCCAGACAGTGAAGATGGAGCCTTTGCCGGTGTCGCTGTCGATAACCAGCCGCCCGCGATGGCGGTTGACCACGTGCTTGACGATGGCCAGCCCCAGCCCCGTACCGCCGACGGCGCGCGAGCGGCCCTTGTCCACGCGGTAGAAGCGCTCGGTCAGGCGCGGGATATGCTCGCGCGGAATGCCGATGCCCTCATCCGCCACGCTGACGGCCACGCCCCCCGGCCCGAAGCGCGGGTCCGGCACGGTGGAGGCGGTAAGCTTTATCGCCCCGCCCGGCTTGCCGTATTTCAGAGCGTTGTCGAGCAGGTTGCTGAACACCTGGGTAAGCTGGTCGGCATCGGCGGGGAGCTTGGGCAGGTCGGGCGGCACGTCCACCTGCAAGGTGGTGTTGCTGGCCTTCAGCATCGGCTCCATGCCGGCGGCGATGCGCTCCAGCAGCGGCGGCAGATGCACCAGTTCCTTGGGCGGCGAATGCTCGGAGATTTCGATGCGCGAGAGGTTGAGCAGATCGCCGATGACGCGCTGCATCCGCGCCGCCTGCTCGGCCATGATGCCCAGGAAGCTCTGCTGCGCCTCCGGGTCGTCCGCCGCCGGGCCGCGCAGGGTTTCCACGAAGCCGATCAGGCTGGCCAGCGGGGTGCGCAGCTCGTGGCTGGCATTGGCGACGAAATCGGCGCGCATCTTCTCCAGCGCGCGCTCGCGGGTGCGGTCGCTGATGAGCATGTAAACCGGCTCGCCGACGGGGATCAGCGTCACCTCCAACTCCCGCGCCACCGGCACGGCGAGCGTGATCTCGCGCCGCACCGCCAGTTTCTGCGCCTTGGTCTCGGCCAGGGCATCGCGGATATCCGGGTGGCGCAGCAAAGCGGCCATCTCGTTGCCGAAGGCGGAAATCGCGCTGTCATTGCGCCACAGCACGCGGCCATCCGCGTCCAGCTTCATCAGCGGGTCTGGCAGGCGCTCCACCAGCGCCCGGTCCTCCCCCGCGCTGGCCTGGTTGCGGGCGCGGGAGAGGCGCTCGGCCTGGATCAGGCGGATCGCCTCCTTCCCCAGCTCGCGCATGCCCGGCACCAGCAGGGTGGTTTTGCTCGGCAGCTTCTCGGGTGCCCCGCGCAACCTGCGCAGCAGACGGGTCATCACCACCAAGTCCCGCCCGAGCAGGATGCTGAACGTTACCCCCACGGCGCTGCACAGCGCCCAGGCGATGAGCGCCGGAAGCAGCCGCAGCTCGCCCGTGAGCACCAGTGACGCGAACACGAGGCTCGGCAGCGCGGCCAGCGCCAGGAATAGCGCGAAGGCCGCGGGCCAGGCTTTGTCGAGCATGTATCCTCCCGTGTTGCGCTTATGGCTGGTTGAGGCTGGCGGGGGCCGGTGAGGCGAGGCTGGGCTGGCCCGGCTGCACCGAGAACACGGCCAAGCCGCGCTTTACCGTACCGTCGGAGCGCAGAACGAGCACACCGTCAGCCCCCGTGAACCCGGAGGGCGCGGTGAGCACGCTGGTGGTGTAGCCGCCCTGGCTCCCGGCCAGCCGGGCGATGGCCGCGGCGTCGAACGCCACATCGGCGATGGCGGGCGGGGCCGCGCCATAGGCGCTCTGGTATTTGGACTCGAACGCCGCCGAAGCCGCCGGATCGGGCGCCGCGTAAAGCGCGCCGATCAGCACGCTCTGATTGGCCATCTGCGGCGCGACATTGGCCCACAGCGCCGGGCCCAGGAACTGCACCTGCGGTGGGGTGACATCGTAATAGGGCAGGAAATTCGCCATCTCGGCCAGGGTGTTGGCGTCTGTCGCGCCGATGAACAGCGCGTTGAAGCTGGGCGGGGGAATTTGCTGGTGGCGCAGCTTGTCGGCTTGGGCGCGCCCGGCGGCGGTGCCCAGATCCTGCGCGCGCTTGATCTGGTTCATCAGCCCCTGGCCGCGATTATTGAAATCGGAGAGCTGCTCCACCGCCTGGTTCACGTTGGAGAAGCCGGGCTGGTAGAAGGTGATCTGCGGGGAGGGTTCGCCAAGCTGGGAGGTCTGGGCGCTGATCGCGTCGCTAAGGTGGTGGCCGAAATCATTGTCCGGCAGCAGGGCGGCGAGCTGGGTGCGCCCGGCATCCGCCGCGACCTGCACCACGCGCTGTACCTGCTGCGAGGGGGTGATGCCCAGCGGCCACACGCCGGAGGCCGCCACCGTGCCATCGTTGGTGAAGGCCAGCATGTTCACCCCGGCGGATTGGGCGATGGGGGCCACGGCCTTGGTCTCGGGCGAGGTGAGCGGGCCGATGATGATGCCATCCCCCGCCGCCAAGCCCGCCTGCGCCGCCGCCGCCGCCCCTTGCGGGGTGCCGCGAGTGTCCCGCACATCCAGCGCCAAGCTGCCATTGGCCGGGAAGGCCAGCTTCGCCGCATTCACCAGCGCCTGCCCCACCGGGGCGAGGCTGCCCGTGAGCGGGGCCAGCATCAGCACATTGCCCCCGGTACGGCCAACAGGTGCGGTGGGCGTGACAGAGGGGGTAAGCTGGGCCGGACCAGCGCCAAGCTGCACTGGCGACACTTGACCGGCGCAGCCCGCAAGCGCCAGCGTGCCCCCCAGGAGTAAATATGACCGAAGAGACAGCGCAAGACGTGAACATGGACGAGACAAATGCACGGCCCTCCGTAGGCGGGGATGTTGCGGCTTCATTGCCCTCCCTTGTGCTGGTTTCCACCCCAATCGGCAACCTCCAAGATTTTTCGCCGCGCGCGCGGGAAACTCTAGCCAAGGTTGACGTGATTCTGTGTGAAGATACGCGCACAAGCGCCGCATTGCTGCGCGCGCATGGCATTTCCACGCGCACCCAGGCGCTGCACGAACACAACGAATCGGCGCGGATCCCAGCGCTCATCGAGGCCATGCACCGCGGGACGCGCTTCGCGCTGATCTCGGATGCCGGGACGCCGCTGGTCTCCGACCCCGGCTACCGGCTGGTGCGCGCGGCCATCGAGGCCGGGCTGAAGCTCTCGGGCATCCCCGGCCCCAATGCGGCGCTGCTCGCCCTCACCCTCTCCGGCCTGCCGCCTCACCCTTATTTGTTCAGCGGCTTCCTGCCGCCCAAATCCGGGGCGCGGCGGGCGGCCTTCACCACGCTGCGCGGGGCGGAACTGGCCGGGCTTTCCGCCACGCATCTGGTCTACGAGGCCCCGCATCGTTTGGCCGAGTTCCTGGCCGATGCCGCCGCCGTGCTCGGCCCCCGCCCCGCCGCCGTGTGCCGTGAACTGACCAAGCATTTCGAGGAAGTGCGCCGGGGCACGCTGGCCGAGCTTGCCGCGCATTACGCCGAACATGCGCCGCGCGGGGAGATCTGCGTGGTCATCGGCCCCGCCGAGGCGCAGGAGGCCAGCGCCGAAACGCTGGACGACGCCCTGCGCACGGCGCTGGCCAGCATGTCGGTCAAGGACGCCGCGGCGGCGGTGGCCTTGGCCACGGGGCTGCCGAAGAAGCAGGTTTACGCCCGGGCGCTGGAACTGGCGCGGGAATGAGCGCTGCCGCCCAGCCCGTTGAGATCCCCTGCCAGGACGGCGTGCGGCTGGGCGGCCATTTATGGCGCCATGCCGGTGGAAAGCGCTGGGGCATCGCCGTGATCAACCCCGCCACGGGTGTGCTGGCGCGCTATTACCATCGCTACTCCGCCTATCTCGCCGCTAACGGTTTCGACGTCCTCACCTATGACTACAGGGGCATAGGCGCCTCCCGCCCTGCATCACTGCGCGGCTGCCGCTATAAATGGCAGGACTGGGGAACCAAGGATTTCGACGCCGCCCTGCGCTATGCCGCCAGCCAAGCACCGGGGGCGGCGTTGGTGGTGGTGGGGCATAGCATCGGCGGGTATCTGCCCGGCTTGTCTCCCCATGCTGAGCGGATTTCGCGTCTGCTCACCGTTGGCGGGCAATATGGTTATTGGGGGGATTATGCCCGCGCCAAACGCGCCGGGCTGATCCTGAAGTGGAATATCGCCATGCCGGCCCTCACGGCGCTGTTCGGTTATTTTCCGGGCAAGCGGCTGGGCTGGCTGGAAGACCTGCCCGCCGGGGTGGTGCGCGAATGGAGCTTCCGCCGCGCCCGCATGGAGCTGGCGCACAAGCCGGAGGAACGACTCGCCATCCTGGACCGGTTCGCTGCTGTCACCGCGCCGATTCTGGCGGTTACCCTTACCGACGACGAATTCGCCACGCCCCCGGCCATCGCTCGCACGCTGCGCTACTATCGCAACGCCCCCCGCGTGGCCGTGCAACTGCGCCCCGATGACCTGGGGCACGAGCGGATCGGCCATTTCGGCCTGTTTCATGCCCGCCACGCAGCGGATTTCTGGCCCGCCACGCTGGCTTGGCTGCGCGGCGGGGAGAACCCCTGGCCGCACCGCCTGATTGAGGTTTAGGGGTAAAGCCGCCCCGTATCCCAGCCTGTTTCCGTCTTGGTGAAGGTGAAGCGGTCGTGCAGGCGGAAGTCGATCCCCTGCCAGAACTCGAAGTAATCCGGCGCCAGCTTCCAGCCGGACCAGAATTCCGGGCGGGGCACGGGCTGGCCCTGGAAGCGGGTCTCCACCTCCGCCACCCGCGACTCGAACACCTCGCGCGAGGGCAGCGGGTGCGATTGCTGGGACGCCCAGGCGCCGATCTGGCTCATGCGCGGGCGGGAGGCGAAATAGGCGTCGGCCTGTTCATCGCTCACCGGGGAGACCGTGCCTTCGATACGCACCTGCCGGGCCAGGCTCTTCCAGTGGAACAGCAGCGCCACATGGTTGTTGCCCTGCATCTCCCGCGCCTTGCGCGAGCCAAGATTGCCGTAGAACGAGAAACCGGTCTTGTCCCAGGACTTCAAGAGCAGAATGCGCGCGGCTGGGCGGCCATTCGGCCCCACGGTCGCCACGGTCATGGCGTTGGGGTCGTTCTGCTCGCTGCCTTCCGCCGCGGCGAACCACTCGCCGAATTTCTTGAAGGGGTCCTCACTCATTGTAGAAACAAGCCTCCGGATTCTATCCACCCTTGATCGGGTGATATACTCTATGCCACCACCCTGCCCCAGAGACGATAGCACTACGGAGATTTACCCCCATGCCGGACACCCAAGCCGAAATCGCCCCGCCGCGTGGCACGCTCATGGCCGGCAAGCGCGGCCTGATTATGGGCGTTGCGAATAACCGCTCGATCGCCTGGGCCATCGCGCAGGCCGTGGCGGCGCAGGGGGGCGAGGTCGCCTTCACCTATCAGGGCGAGGCGCTGGAGAAGCGCGTGCGCCCGCTGGCCGCCTCCATCGGCGCGGATTTCCTGCTGCCGTGCGACGTATCGGACGACGCGGCCATCGACTCGGCCTTCGACGCGCTGGAGAAGAAATGGGGCAAGATCGACTTCGTCGTTCACGCCATTGGCTTCGCCGACAAGAACTTCCTGCGCGGGCGGTATGTGGACACCCCGCGCGACGTGTTCGCTCAGGCCATGGACATCTCCTGCTACTCCTTCCCCGCCGTCGCCCGCCGCGCCGCGGCGCTGATGCCCGATGGCGGCTCGCTGCTGACCCTCACCTATCTGGGTGCCGAACGTTGGATGCCGCATTACAACGTGATGGGCGTGGCCAAGGCGGCGCTGGAAGCTTCCGTGCGCTATATGGCCGCCGATCTCGGCCGCGACAATATCCGCGTGAACGGCATTTCCGCCGGGCCGATCAAGACGCTCGCCGCCAGCGGTATTGGCGATTTCAGCTATATTCTGAAGTGGAACAAGTATAATTCGCCGATGCAGCGCAATGTGGAGCTGGAGGAAGTGGGCGGCGCCGGGCTGTACATGCTCTCCGACCTTTCCAAGGGCGTGACTGGCGAGATCCACCATGTGGATTGCGGCTACCATGTCGTCGGCATGAAGAACCCGGACGCGCCGGACATCTCCATCGCGAGCGAGTAAGCGATGTCCTTCAACACCTTCGGGCAGTTGTTCCGGGTTACCACCTGGGGCGAGAGTCATGGGCCGTCCATCGGCTGCGTGGTGGATGGCTGCCCGCCGGGCATCGAGCTGTCCGAGGCTGACATCCAGCCGTTTCTCGACAAGCGCCGCCCCGGCACCTCGCGCTTCACCACCCAGCGCCAGGAGCCGGATCAGGTGAAAATCCTCTCCGGCGTGTATCAGGGGCGCACCACCGGCACGCCGATCTCGCTGCTGATCGAGAATACCGACCAACGCTCGAAGGACTACGCCAACATTGCCGAGCGCTACCGCCCCGGCCATGCGGACGTGGCGTATGACATGAAATACGGCCATCGCGACCCGCGTGGCGGCGGGCGCTCCTCGGCGCGCGAGACCGCGATGCGCGTGGCCGCTGGGGCCATCGCCCGCAAGGTGCTGGGGCCGGAGGTGGTCATCCGTGGCGCGATGACGGCGCTGGGCGCGCATGGCATCGAGCGCGCCAACTGGGATTGGGCGCAGGTGGACGCGAACCCCTTCTTCTGCCCGGACGCCAAGGCGGCCGAGGCGTGGGAAGCGGAGCTGGACGCCGTCCGCAAGGCGGGCTCCTCCATCGGTGCGGTGCTGGAAGTTGTGGCCGAGGGCGTGAAGCCGGGCCTCGGCGCGCCGCTTTATGGCAAGCTGGATGCCGATATCGCGGCGGCGCTGATGAGCATCAACGCCGTGAAGGCGGTGGAGATCGGCGATGGCTTCGCCGCCGCCGCGCTGCACGGCGAGGAGAATGCCGACGAGATGCGGATGGAGGACGGGAAGATCAAATTCCTCTCCAACCATGCGGGCGGGATTCTGGGCGGCATCGCCACCGGGCAACCGATTGTGGCGCGCTTTGCCGTAAAACCAACGAGTTCCATCCTAATTCCCAAGCAGAGCGTGAGCGCTGACGGGGAAGAGGTGGAGGTGATGACCAAGGGGCGGCACGACCCGTGCGTGGGCATCCGCGCCGTGCCGGTGGGCGAGGCCATGCTGGCCTGCGTGCTGGCGGACCATTTGCTGCGCCATCGTGGGCAGGTGGGGTAAGTTACAGAGGCTGGTGCAGCTGTTAAAAAAAGCTGCACCAGAAACTTTTATAAATGTCCGAGCTGAGCCGGGTCGGGGCCGAAGCCCAAGGCGACGGGGATGATGACAAACAACCCGATGCAGGCGGTGCTGACGAGCACGATCAGCAAGGCCTGCCAGCCGCCCAGCGCCAGCCCGGCACGCAGCACCAGCCAGCGATACCAGAACAGGTAAACCCCCATCAGCCCCAGCGTGGCCAGTTCGGCGGTCTCCATGGTCACGCCGAACTGCACAAGTATCGCCCCGATGAACGAGCCCACCAGCAGCACCGGGAGCAGTACCCAGAACGACCAGTTCAGCGCCGTGGCGGTACGCAGCCAAAGCGGCTTGCGCCCAAACAGCCGGGCAAATTCATAGACCAGCACCGGCAGCACCAGCACGCCGCACAGCCGGGCGAGCAGGCCCAGCAGCGCGGTGCGCCAATCCACCTGAAGCCCCGTGACCAGCGCCCCGACCAGCGGAAACGCGATGAGCGGCGCGAGCGAGGCGTAGAAATCGTCCACGCTGCCGCCGAACTCCTTGATCCCGGCGCGGTCGCCCTTGGCCAGCCGCCATAGCCCACGCAGGATCATGCGCAGAACGCCCCGATCAGCGCCTTATACACCTCGGTCAGCTGGCGCAGATCGGCGAGCGGCACGGCTTCGTCGACCTTGTGCATGGTCGCGCCCACCAGCCCAAACTCGGCCACCGGGCAGTAGCGCGAGATGAACCGGGCGTCGGACGTGCCGCCGCCGGTATTCTGCTCTGGCGTAACGCCGGTCACGCGCGCAATAGCCCCGGTCAGCGCCTCGATCTCCTTGCCCGGCTGGGTCAGGAAGGCCTCGCCGGAGATGCTCACCTCCAGCATCGCATCGGGGGCGTGGCGGGTCAGCACCTCGCGCAGATAGGCGGTGAGCGACGCGCCGCTATGCAGATCGTTGAAGCGGATATTCAGCTTGGCCGTGGCCAGCGCCGGGATCACGTTGGTCGCCGGATTGCCGACATCGACGGAGGTGATCTGCAAAGAGGATGGCTCGAAGAACGGCGTGCCCTCGTCCAGCGTCTTGGCAATCAGCTCGTTCAGCACGGGGATCAGCTTATGCACGGCGTTGTCGGCCAGATGCGGGTAGGCCACATGGCCCTGCCGCCCCGGCACGGAGAGGCGCGCATTCATGCTGCCGCGCCGCCCGACCTTCACCACATCGCCCACCCGGCCCCGGCAGGTCGGCTCGCCGACCACGCAGAAATCCGGGATCTTGCCGTGCTCGGCCATCCATTCCAGCACCTTCACAGTGCCGTCCTTGGCTTCGCCCTCTTCGTCGCCGGTGATGAGGAAGGAGACATGCCCCGGCACCTGGGAGACGGCGGAGACGAACGCGGCGATGCCGCCTTTCATGTCCACCGCGCCCCGGCCGTAGATGATCCCGTCCTGCTCGGCGGCGGCGAAGGGATCATGCGCCCAGCCCTCGCCGGGGGGCACCACGTCGGTATGTCCGGCGAAGCACAGATGCGCCCCCTGCCCTGGCCGCTCGGCGAAGAAATTCTCGATCTCGCCGAAACGCAGCCGCGTGACGGTGAAGCCGAGCCCTTCCAGCACCTGAATGAGCACCCCTTGAGCGCCGCCATCCGCCGGGGTGACGGAGTTGCAGCGCAGCAGGTCCTGGGCCAGGACGACCGGGTCGATCACGCGCGCAGCAGCTCGTTGATCGAGGTCTTGGAGCGGGTCTGCGCGTCCACGCGCTTCACGATCACGGCGCAGGCGAGGCTGGGGGAAGCGGGCGTCTTGCCCGGCAGGGTGCCCGGCACCACCACGGAATAAGGCGGCACCTTGCCGTAGAAGATCTCGCCGGTCTCGCGGTCCACGATCTTGGTGGAAGCGCCTAGGAACACGCCCATGGAAAGCACCGCGCCCTGGCCGACGATCACGCCCTCGGCCACTTCGGAGCGGGCGCCGATGAAGCAGTCATCCTCGATGACCACCGGGTTGGCCTGCAACGGCTCCAGCACGCCGCCAATGCCGACGCCGCCGGAGATATGGCAGCTCTTGCCCACCTGCGCGCAGGAGCCGACGGTGGACCAGGTGTCGATCATCGTGCCCTCGCCGACATAGGCGCCGACATTCACGAAGCTCGGCATCAGCACCACGTTGGGGGCGATAAAGGCGGAGCGGCGCACCACGGCGCCCGGCACGGCGCGGATGCCCGCGGCGGCGAATCGGGGCGCGTCCCAGCCCTGGAACTTCACCGCCACCTTGTCGAACACCGGCGCGCCGCCGGGGCCGTCCATCAGGCCGTTGGCGGAGAGGCGGAAGGAGAGCAGCACGGCCTGCTTCAGCCACTGGTTCACCACCCAGCCTTCGGCGCCGGGCTCGGCCACGCGGACCTTGCCGGAATCGAGCAGCTCGAGCGCGGCCTCAACGGCGTCGCGCACTTCGCCGGTGGTGGCGGGGGAGATCTCGGCGCGCTTTTCCCAGGCGGCTTCGATGATGGTCTTGAGCTCGGTCGTCATATCTTTCCCGTCTTGCGAATACGGGCGGGACCATGAAGGCCAGCGGCGGGCGATGTCAACGCGCAGCCAGCCGGTTAAGATATTGTTTAGGGCAGGCCGCTAAAACCAAGCCATGACCGTGCCGCAGATCTCCGCCTTCAGCCCTGGCGCCCTGGCCGTTACCAGCGGCACGCATTGGCTCACCGTTGCCGCCATGCTCACCGATCTCGCCTTCGAGACCGACCCCATGGGCCGTTTCACCGCCTTCGGGCCGGGCAAGGTGCTGGGCCAGCCGGCAGCCAATCTCCTGGGGGTGGAACTCGCCAGCCTCATCATGGGCGGCACCGCTGAGGAAGAGGATATGAGCGTGACGCAGTTCCGCTCCATCGTCACCACCATCTGCCTGGAATGTGTGGCTTGGCACGGCAAGGTCCGCCTCGCGCGGATCGACGGCACCAATCACCTGTACCGTCTGGCCCTGGCCCCGCGCATCATTGGGGCCAAGGTGGCGGGCATCTATGGCATTCTGTTCGACCTGGAAGCCCCGGAGCTAACCCTGCCTGACAGCCATGCCGCGCAGGACGGAGCCCCAGCCCCGCGCCATAACGCCATGCTGGACAGCGAAACCGGCCTGTGGTCCGGCCGCACCTTCGCCGACGAACTGGGGCGCCGTTTCGACCGGCTGGATGTCGAAGGCCTTCCTGGTTCGCTGATCTATCTGGGCTTCTCCCGCGCCACGACAGGGCTGCGCCCGGCCATCGCGCTGCGTCTGGCCGAGGAACTGCGCGACGTCATCCGCCCCACCGACCTGCTCGGCCGGATCGACGAAACAACCATCGGGCTGTGGTGCGATGGTATGGACCATCTCACCGCCGGGGAACGCGCGGCTAAATTCTGCACCACCCTGCCCCCGCTGCTTGCGCAGCGCGCGGTCATCAGCGTTGGTGTAGGGCCACGCTGGGCCAATAGCGGGGACCAGCCAGACAGCGTGATGGAACACGCGGCCATTGCCCTGCGTTTGGCTGACATGGCTTGCCAGCGCGCGGGCGACGATGCCGCCGGCGCGTGGCGCGTATGGCAGCCGGGTTAGGCTTTCTTACAGGTCTTGATACCAAACGGCAGATAAGCCGGGCAAAAACCAACCACAGACGTACCCAGCGGCACGAGGCCGATCAGCCCCCACAGCGTCTTGGGCCCAACGAAAATAAGGCTGAGCAGCACGAGGCCGACGACTGCACGCACAATACGGTCCAACGAACCGATGTTTTTGATCATAGCATGTCTCCCTTTTTTGCCATTCTAAGCGTGTTCGTTATTATCACCAAATCGGAAAAATGCCCACCATGCCGGAGAACGGGGAGCAGCTGAATCTTGTTTAAGGCCCCGACATCGCCTAATTCCACGGCATGAGCGAGAACACCCAACAGACCGAAACCGTCCCCCAGGAAGACACGCTGCTGGAGGCGCCGGATCAACGGATCGCGGCGCTGGAGCAGGAGCTTCAGGAAATGCGCGACAAGTGGCTGCGATCGGAGGCCGAGATGGCCAATCTGCGCGCCCGCACCAAGCGCGAGGTTGAGGATGCGCGCGCCTTCGCCGTGCAGAAATTTGCCCGCGACGTGGCGGAAGCCGCCGAGAACCTCAAGCGCGGAATCGACAGCCTGCCCAAGCGGGCCGAGGCCGAAGCCGAGATCGTGACCAAGATGCGTGAAGGCTTCGAGGGTATCGAGCGTTCCTTCGTCTCCCTGCTGGAGCGCAACGGCATTACCCGCCAGGACCCGACCGGCGCCGCGTTCGACGCCAATCTGCACCAGGCGATGGCCGAGCAGGAAAGCGCCGAGCACCCCGCGGGCACCGTGATCCAGGCCTGGAGCCAGACTTGGCAGCTTAACGGCCGCCTGCTGCGCCCGGCGATGGTGGTTGTTTCCAAAGCCCCGCCCGCCGACAAGGCCGAGTAAAAAACGAAAGTTTCCAAATGCCGCCTTTTACGAAAGGCGGCATTTTTTGTGGTTATTTTTTCTGCGGCGCGGCGGCTTTCTCGCCGCCCAGGCCGAATAGCTCGCGCAGGAAGCCCGGCGTAAAAGCGGAGAGCGGGTTCATTGTCACATGCGGGTCGGCCAGCGGGCCGCTGACATGGGCGCGCATGGCGAACACCCCGCCACCTTTTTCCGGCGAGAATAATTTTCCCAGCAGCGGCAATTTCCCCGGCAGCGCGTTGAGCGCGTAAACCGGCACCACGGTGGTGTCGATGGAGCAGTCGTCGCCGCTCAGCGCGATGCTGCCCGTGGCGGTGAACCCAAGGGACGATGAGAACGCCCGCGCACCCTTGAGATACAGCCTGCCATCCTCCACCGAGAAGGGAATGATGGCATGGTCGATAAGCATGCCAGGGCCGGAGACGGCATCCGCAACGCCGTATAAAGTCAGCGCTTGCAACATCTTGGTCGCTTCCGGCGCTTTTACCAGGCGCAGATTCTCCAGCTTCGCCGTGCCTATTGCGGGCTGGGCGCCGCCATATACAGCATCCAGCGCCAACGCGCCCCCACGGGCATTGGCGTAGAGCCCCGTTGCCCGCAGCAGCGTGCCTGTATCCGCCGCGCGCAAAGTGAGGCTGCGGCGTAAATCCTGCCGTGGTGTGATACCCAGGCTAAAGCCGTCGGCCTTGGCCTGGGCCTCGATAACCGTGCTGCCAAGCCCCGCCCCGGTGAAGGAAAAATTCTTCAACCCCGGCGCTGGCGGGGCGGCAAGATAGACCGTGCCAAACTCCAGCGCCGCGGCCCAGGCAGTGCCGCTGAACGTGTCATCCTGTTTGTAGTCGCCGCCGCCTGCCCCGCTTTGCGGCTGGCGGCGCAAATCCAGCACCGGGCCGGAGAGGCTGAGGCGCCATGGCTCCCCGGGGCTGACCGGCGGTGTAAGACTGCCTTTCGCCTGGGTCCGCCCGATGCTGGCGTTATCCAGGGTAAAGCTGCCGCCCTCCTGCCCTGTGCCGCTGATCTCCAGCCCAGGGGCCTCGGCCTGCACGCCGGTTACCGCCGCCAGCTTGCCGTGTTCCAGCGCGGCGCTGATCGCAAGCTGCCCGGCATCGCCCGGCTGCTTGGCCCAGCCGAAACTTGGCAACGCGATACCGATGGGAGTGATGTCCGAACTGACAGAGGCGGTTTGCGTGCCGTCCGAGGGGCCGCTCAGCCGCAGCACGAACGGGGCCACACCACTTACGTTCTCATGCCCCAACCCCAGAAAGCGCCAAAGCTGCGCCCCGGCTTGGCCCTGCATCTCGATCGTCGCCGGGCCGTCCTTCGCGCCGATCTCCTCCTGCATGGTCAGCGTGGCGGGCTCCCCGGCGAACTGCCCCTTGGCCTTCAGGCGCAGGGTCCGCACGGTCACGTCGAGGTCCACGGCGGTATCGGAGAAGGATAATGGCGGCAGCAGGGAGACCATGTTCACTTTGCGCAACTGGCCCTGCACATGCAGCCCGGTATCCGCGAGCAGCAGCTCCTGCACAAAGGGGATCTGCGCGGTGACATGGGCGGTCATGCCGCCCTTGGCGTCCGCCACGCCGGGCGGCGCGTCGCGCAGCAGGTTGAGCGGCGGCGCGTTGAGTACGGCAAAAGCGTCCGGCAAGCTGGAGGAGAGGTCGATCGAGAGATCGCCCACCTGGTCCTTCTGCGAGATGCCGCGGATGATCATGGTGCCGCCGGTCAGCGCAATTCCCGCGACATGCGCCCCCTGAGCGGTGATGACCGCGGTATCCTGGTTGGGCATGACGAAGGTGCCGTCGAGCTTGGTCAGCGGGGTGACATCCTTCATCCAGGTCAGACGCAGCGCCTGGGCGGTGAACCCGCCGGTCACGGTGTCCAACTGCACGGAGGAGAGGTCGATCGGCGCGCTAAGCCCGAAGGTGAAGGCGGCGTTGCGGGCGAACCCGTCGGTGATGTTCTTCACCACCCAGTCGCGCGTATGCGGCGCGGCCAGTTGCGGCCAGTAGACGGGCAAATCCTCGGCGCGCACCGCATCCGCCGTGGCGGTGAGGCTGGCGGTCCAGTTCTGCTGGGCCCGGGCGCTGAAGGTAAAGCCGACATGCGGCGTGCTCTGCCCAACGGGGGTGAGGTTCAGCTTGCCGCCGGTAATGTCGATGGCCCCGGGCGCCGCGTGCAGCACGAAGCCGCCGCTGGTTATGGACTCGCTCAGCCCAGGCTGGCCGAGCACGCCAGGGCCGAGGGTGACGTAGAAATCACCCCGCGCCAGGGTGTAGCCCCTGCCGGGCCATATATCGGCATGCACCGAGACCGGCGCCGTAGTGCCGGTAAAGCGCGCGCCCAGGCCATTCACCCGCAATGGCAGGCGTGCGCCGAAGATATCCGCCATGGGGCCGGACATGTCCGCCGCCGGGATGGTGACGAATTCCACCCCCTCGGCATTGCGCACCGAAATACCGCGCAGCCGAATGGCGAATGGCACCCCGCCGCCCTGGTGGTATCCGGCCCAGGTGAGTTCCGCGCCGTCCATATGCACCGAGATGCCCTGCCCCGAGGCCAGCGTGGCCATGCGCGAGGCGAGTTCCGGCAATTCCAGCGGCCCAAAGGAGAGCCGGAACGCCAGCAAGCCAAAGGCCAGGATGCACAGGATCAGCAGCAGTTCCACGACACGGGCAAGCTGGTGCACGGCGGCGCCAAAATTTTTCCAAACTTGACCTGAACGCGGCTTCATCCTGTTCTGCTTGCCAGATGCCAAGCCATTCCCACAAGCCGGTGTTCCCAAAAGCCGCCGATGCCGGGGCCGCCGCGCGGCTGCGCATCGATTTTTCCGAGCTGGGCGAGGCGCAAATGGCCTTTGCCTCCACCGAGGAGGGAGCAGCGCTGCTGCACGCCCTGGGCGGTAACGCGCCTTACCTCGCCGGGCTGGCGCTGCGCGACTCGGAGGCCCTGCTCGCCTGCATGCAAGCCGGGCCGGATGCGCATGTGGCCGGACTGCTGGCGGAGGTGCGCGCCCTGGCACCCGATCTGCCGCGCCGCGAGTTGAGCGCGGCGGTACGCCGGGCCAAGCGGCAGGCGGCGCTGGCCATCGCCATTGCCGATATCGGCGGGCTCTGGCCGCTGGAGACCATCACCCGCGCGCTCTCGGACCTTGCGGAAGAGACCCTGCGCGCGGCCGTGAGGCATCTGCTGTTTACCCTGCACGACGCCGAGCAGATCACCCTGCCCCACCCGGACGAACCCGAGCGCGGCTGCGGCTTCACCGCCCTGGCGCTCGGCAAGCTCGGCGCGCATGAGCTGAATTACTCCTCCGACATCGACCTCGTGCTGCTCTACGACCCGGATTGCCCGGTTTACCCTGAAGACGCCCAGGGCATGATGGCGCGGCTGGCGCGGGATATTTCCACATTGCTCGCGGTGCGCGACGAAGAGGGCTACGTCTTCCGCGTCGATTTACGCCTCCGCCCCGACCCTTCCGCCACCCCGCCCGTGGTGGCCCTGCCCACGGCGCTGGCCTATTACGAATCGCAAGGGCGGACCTGGGAGCGCGCGGCCTTCTCCAAGGCGCGGCCCATCGCGGGGGATATCGCGCTCGGCGAGCAGTTCCTCACCGCCATCCGCCCGTTCATCTGGCGCAAATATCTCGATTTCGCGGCGATCTCGGACATCCATGCGATGAAACGGCAGATCGATGCGCAAACCGGTGGCAGGGGGCTGCTGGGGCTGGATGTGAAGCGCGGGCGCGGCGGTATTCGCGAGATCGAGTTTATCGTGCAGACGCTGGGGCTCGTCTGGGGCGGGCAGGACCCGGCTTTGCGCATCCCCGCCACGCTGGACGCTTTGCCCGCCATGGCCAAGGCCGGGCATCTGCCCGAAAAGACGGCGCGCGAGCTGGCGGCGGATTACCGCGTGCTGCGCCAGGTGGAGCACCGCCTGCAAATGGTGGATGACCGCCAGACCCACGCTTTACCCACCAATGCGGCTGGGCTTGAGACCTTTGCCATCTTCCTGGACGCGCAGGATTTTCAGCGCCGCTTCCCCAATCTGCTGGAGCAGGTGCATGAGCATTTCCGCTCCTTCTTCAACGCCGGGACCGACGATGCGCCCGAGCCGCTCGACCCAGGCCCTGAAGGCCCGCCGCCGCCTGCCTTCACCACCCGCCTGACCGAGCTGGGCTTCGCCGATACCCAGCACATCGCCGAACGGCTGCGGGAATGGGCCAACGGCCAACTCCCCGCCTTGCGCTCCGAACGCGCGCGGGAACTGCTGCACGGGCTGATGCCGCATCTGCTGGGCACGCTGGGCGCGCAGCCGGAGCCGGACAAGGCCTTCGCGCATTTCGACACGCTGCTCTCCCGCCAGAGCGCCGGGGTGCAGTTGCTTTCGCTGTTCGCACGGCACCCGGCGCTGTTGCAGCGCGTGGCCGCCGTGCTGGGTGCGGCACCTGCCCTGGCCGAGCAACTGGCCGAGGATGCGCACGCCCTGGAGGCGCTGCTCAACCCCAGCGCCCGCTTCGCCGCCCCCAAGCCGGTGCTCCGCCGCCAACTCGCCGAGGCGGAGGATTTGGAGCAAGCCACTGCGATTACCCGGCAATTCGTGCGCCAGGAGGAGTTTCATCTCTCCGTCGCCACGTTGGAAGGGCGCATCGACGCGGACGAGGCCGGGCGGCTGCGCACGGCGCTGGCGGAATCGGCGCTCTCGCTGCTGCTGCCCCGCGTGCTGGCGGCGCATAAGGCGCGGTATGGCACGGTGAGGGGCGCGCGCTTCGCCGTGGTGGCGCTGGGCAAGGCGGGGGCGGGCGAGATGCTGGCGGGATCCGATCTCGACCTGATGCTGATCTACGATTACGCGCCAGCGGATATCGCGCCCACGCCGTATTTCGTGCGGCTCAGCCACGCCTTTACCGCCGCCCTCACCGCGCAAGGGCGGGAAGGCCCGCTCTATCATGTGGACATGCGGCTGCGCCCTTCGGGCAATCATGGGCCGGTGGCGGTCTCGCTGGAAGCGTTCCGGCGCTACCATCATCTCGGCGAATCCTGGACCTGGGAGCGTCTGGCGCTCACCCGCGCGCGGGTGATGGCGGCCACGCCCGGCTTCGGCCCGGTGGTGCGCGAGGCGATCGACGCAGCACTCTGCCGCCCGCAGGCGGCGGAGGCGATCCTGGCCGACACCGCCGCGATGCGCGACCGCCTGGCCACCGAGCTGCCCCCGTGCGGGATGTTCGACGTGAAGGCCCTGCCCGGCGGCATGATGGAGGTGACGTTCATCGCCCAGGCATTGCAGCTCATTCACGGGCCAAGGCAGAAGGCGCTGTTCCGGCCGAACACGGCGGCGGCGTTGCGGGAGCTTGGCCAGGCCGGAGTTTTGGCCGAGGCCGACATGGCCACGCTGCTGCGCGCCGACCATTTCTGGCGGACCATCCAGGGCATCAACCGCATCACCGGGCTTTCCGACCGCGCCATCCAGCCCCCCGCCGCCATGCTCGCCCCGTTGCTGCGCGCCACGGGCACCGCGGATTTTGCCGAGCTGAGGCTGGCGATGGAGCGGATGAGCGCCGAAGTACAGCATTGTTTCAATAAGATTGTCAGACAAGGAGTAACCGCATGAGCCTGACCGAAGGCGCCGACGCGCCCGATTTTACCCTGCCCGCCACCGGGGGGCGCACCGTTTCGCTCGCCTCGCTGAAGGGCAAACCCTTCGTGCTGTATTTCTACCCCCGCGCGGACACGCCGGGCTGCACCAAGGAGGCCTGCGCCTTCCAGGAAGGGCTGCCCGATTTTTCCAAGCTCGGTGTCACCGTCATCGGCGTTTCCAAGGACCCGATGAAGGCGCTGGAGAAATTCGCCGAGAAATACACGCTGCAATTCCCCCTCGCCTCCGACCCCGAGGTGAAGGTGATCGACGCCTATGGCGCGTGGCAGGAGAAATCCATGTACGGCAAAAAATACATGGGCATCGAGCGCTCCACCGTGCTGGTGGACGCCAACGGCAAGATCGCCAAGCTGTGGCCGAAGGTGAAGGTAACCGGCCATGCCGAGGACGTGCTTAAGGCCGTAAAGGCGCTGTAACGCTTAATATCGCGCGGGCAGACGACCGAATTTTACGCCAGGTTAACTTCTCGGGCGGCATGATGAATTCCAGTTAAGGAAAGGGGTCTCGTGCCGTGAGTGAATTACTGGATATTCGGCCGCTGCCGCGCGAGGCAGGACCAGCCATCAACCTGCTGCGGAAAGAAGAAAACGCATCCCGCCTGAACGCGCTTGCCAGCTACGAGATCCTCGATAGCGACGCGGAAAAATCCTACGACGACATCGCCCGCCTCGCCGCCTATGTCTGCGCGGCGCCGGCGGGGATGATCTCCTTTTTCGGCGAAAACCGCCAATGGGTGAAGTCCCTGGTCTGTACGGGGGCCTTCTCGGGCAAGCCGCTGGATTTCCCGCATGAGGGCCTCCGGGAGGCGGCCTTGCATGAGCCCGGCCAGATCCTGCAACTGCCGGATATACAGGCAGGCGGGCAGAAGCGCGGCCATGTCCGCCCCCGCTTTTATGCCGCCGCACCACTCTACGCTCCGGCGGGCGATATTCTGGGCAGCCTGGGCGTGCTGGACCGGCGCGCGCGCGGCCTGACCGGCGAACAATCCCACGCGCTGGAGACGCTGGCCCGGCAGGTGATGGAATTGCTGGAAATGCGCCGCACGCTGATCGGCCTTTCCAGCGCCAACGCCAAGCTCGGCCAACAGAACGTGACCGATGCGCTGACCGGCATCCCCAACCGCCGCGCCTACGACCAGAAGCTGAGTGAAGAATTCGCGCGCGCCAAGCGGACCGGCGCACCGCTCTCGCTGCTGATGCTCGATATCGATAATTTCAAGCAGTATAACGATAATTTCGGCCATCTGGCCGGGGATTCGGCGCTGCAATCGGTGGCGCGGGTGCTACTCTCCAGCTTGCGGCCCTACGACTTTCTGGCCCGTTATGGCGGCGAGGAGTTCGCCATCATCCTTCCCTCCACCGATCTGGCCGATGCTATCGTGGTGGCTGAACGCGTGCGCGGGCTGGTCGCAGCGTCGGAGTTTCCACACCGCAAATTCACCATCTCGGTCGGCGTGTCGCGGCTGGATATAGACGCCGGAACCAAAGCCTTGGTGCAGGCGGCGGATATTGGGCTGTACCGGGCCAAAGCCTCGGGACGGAATAAGGTGGTGATCGGGAAGCTCAACGACCACTCGCCGGTGGGGTCGGCAACGCCCTGATTATTTCTGCGTCTTCGGGCAGTAGAAGGTGCTGCGCCCAGATTGGGTGATGCTCTTGATCCCCGCGCAGACTGGCGGGCCGGGGCATCGCTCGCAGGGTTCGCCCGTGCGGCCATAGACTTTCCAGGCATGCTGGAAATAGCCCAACTCGCCGCTCGGCTGCACATAGTCGCGCAAGGAGGAGCCTCCCGCCGCAATGGCGTCGCGCAGCGTGTCGCGTATGGCCTGCACCAGCGCCTCGATGCGCGGACGGGAGATTTTCCCCGCCTGGCGGATGGGGCTGATACCCGCGCGGAACAGCGCCTCGCTGGCGTAGATATTGCCGATTCCGGCGACAATGCGCTGGTCCAGCAGCGCGGCTTTTATGGATGTGGCCTTGCCCTTGAGCGCCGCCGCAAGCACCGGCGCGGAGAACTCATTGCCCAGCGGCTCCGGCCCCATGCCGGAAAGCAGCTTGTGGCTGTCCTCCTCAGTGGTCCGCACGAGGTCCAGCACACCGAAGCGCCGGGGATCTACAAACCCCACCCGCGCCCCGTCATCGGTCTCGATGGTCAGATGCTCATGCGCTGCCGACGGCGCGTCAATCAGCATCCGGCCGGACATGCCGAGATGGATCAGCACCGACCAGCCATTATCCAGCCGCATGAGCAGGAACTTGCCCCGGCGGCGGAAGCCCAGCACCAAAGCGCCGGTGAGCAGGCGCGGCAGCTCGGGCGGCACGGGCCAGCGTATATCGGCGCGGTGCAGCGCGGCGTGCTTAATGTGGCGTCCGGTGAGGCGGGCATCCAGCCCGCGCATCACGGTCTCGACTTCGGGGAGTTCCGGCATGGCAAAACAAGGCTATACTGCCTGCCATGAGCCAGAACAATTCCAGCGAGACCGCCGATTTCGGATTCAAGACCGTGCCACGCGGGCAGAAAGCCGCCCTGGTGCGCGAGGTCTTCGATTCGGTGGCCGGCAAGTACGACGTCATGAACGATCTGATGTCGCTCGGCATTCACCGCCTGTGGAAGCGCGAGTTCCTCACGGCACTCGACCCGCGCCCGCACTACACGCTGCTGGACCTCGCCGCAGGGACCGGGGACATCACCTTCGGCTGGCTCAAGCGCGGCGGCGGCAAGGTGGTGATGTCGGACATCAACGCCTCCATGCTCAGCGTGGGGCGGGACCGCGCGACGGCCAAGGGCTATCTCGGCGATATCGAATTCCTGGTGGCCGACGCCGAAAAACTGCCGCTGCCCGATGCCAGCTTCGACCGCATCTCCATGGCCTTCGGCCTGCGCAACTGCACCAACAAGGACAAGGTGATCGCCGAGGCGCGCCGCCTGCTCAAGCCGGGCGGGCGCTTCATGGTGCTGGAATTTTCGCGCCTGCAAATCGCGGGGCTTACGGGGCTGTATGACCGCTGGTCCTTCGACGCGCTGCCGAAGATCGGGCAACTCGTGGCCAAGGACGCCGAGAGCTACCAGTATCTGGCCGAAAGCATCCGCATGTTCCCCGACCAGGAGACACTCAAGCGCATGTTCGAAAATGCCGGGCTGGAGCGCGTGACCTATCGCAACCTCTCGGGGGGCATCGCGGCCATCCATACGGGCTGGCGTCTGTGAGGAAACTGCTCCTCATCGTCACCGGGGGGATTGCCGCCTATAAGGCGCTGGAGCTGGTGCGCCTTGCCACCAAGGCGGGGTATGGCGTGACCGCCGTGCTCACCAAGGCGGGGGCGCAGTTCGTCACCCCGCTCTCGCTCCAGGCGCTGACGGGCAGCAAGGTGTACCAGGAGCTGTTCTCGCTGACCGATGAGAGCGAGATGGGGCATATCGAGCTTTCCCGCGCTGCCGACCTCGTGGTGGTGGCCCCCGCCACGGCGGATATTCTGGCCAAGATGACCGCCGGGCTGGCGGATGATCTCGCCTCCACTTTGCTGCTGGCCACCGACAAGCCCGTGCTCGTGGCCCCGGCGATGAATGTGCGGATGTGGGAGCACGCTGCCACCCAGGCGAATATGGCCACGCTCGCCAAGCGCGGCGTGCTGGTGGTGCCGCCGGATGAAGGCCCGATGGCCTGCGGCGAGTACGGGCCGGGCCGCTTGACCGAGCCGCCCGCGATTCTGGCGGCCATCAAGGCGTTCTTCGCCGATGGTCCGCTCAAGGGGCTTCATGCCATCGTCACCAGCGGGCCGACGCATGAACCCATCGACCCGGTGCGCTATCTCGCCAATCGCAGCTCGGGCAAGCAGGGCCATGCCATTGCCGCCGCGCTGGCGGCGCTGGGGGCAAGGGTCACGCTGGTCAGCGGCCCGGTGAACGTGCGGGACCCGGCCGGCGTGCGCATGGTGCGGGTGGAGACGGCGCGCGAAATGCGTGATGCCGTGCGGGCCGCACTTCCCGCGGACATCGCCGTTTGCGCCGCCGCCGTGGCGGATTGGCGCGTGGAGGAGGCCGGGCAGAAGATCAAGAAGGATGGCTCCGGCCAGCCCCCTGCCCTGCGCCTGACCGAAAACCCGGACATCCTGGCCGAGATTTCCCAACCCGCCCCAAGCCGTCCGCGCCTCGTCATCGGCTTTGCGGCAGAGACGGAGAAGCTCGCCGAACACGCCGCCGCCAAGCGCGCGCGCAAGGGCTGCGACTGGCTGGTGGCCAATGATGTCGGCGGCACCGGCATCATGGGCGGGGATGAGAACGAGATATTGCTGCTCACCCCCAACGGCTCGGAAGCCTGGGACAAAATGGACAAAACCGCGCTGGCCCGGAAGCTGGCTGCGCGTATCGGAGAGTTTTTTGCATGACCAACGTGACTGTTAAAATCCGCCGCCTGCCGCATGGGCTGGGGCTGGACCTGCCGCATTACGCCACCGCTGGCGCTGCGGGCATGGATCTGCTGGCGGCGGTGGAAACACCCGTGATCATCCCGGCTGGTGGACGGGCGCTGATCCCCACCGGCTTCTGCATCGCCCTACCCGCTGGCTATGAGTTGCAGGTGCGCCCGCGCTCGGGCCTCGCGCTGAAAAACGGCATTACGCTGCCCAACTCCCCCGGCACCATCGACGAGGATTATCGCGGCGAGGTCGGCGTGATCGTGCTGAACACCGGCGCGGAAGCCTTCGAGGTGACGCGCGGCATGCGCATCGCCCAGGCTGTGGTGGCCCCGGTGGTGCGCGCGCTGTGGGAGGTGGTGGAGGATCTCGACGAGACCTTACGCGGCGAAGGCGGGTTCGGCAGCACCGGACATTAAGACCGCGCCAACAGAAACAGCCCAAACCCTGCCAGACCCAGCCCGATGAGCTGGGTCTGCCAGAAGGCCAGATGGATATGGTTGAAAATCCCGTAGGGATTACCGTGGACAAACACGAGCAGCCAGACCAGCGGCGTCAGCGGCACCAATCCGACAACGATCAGAACCACACCCAGCACGCGCAGGAGCAGCCGCCCCACGCGGGCTAATCCCTGACCGTGACCTCGATCCGGTCGTACCCCCGGGCTTTGTAGATCGCCACGGAAACGAGCCAGCTCGAAGCGAAAATGCCGATGATGACATAGCCCAGCATGCCGAAATTATTGTTCAGCGCGGCCACCGGGTCCCAGAACGCGCCGGAGAGGTTATACGCCCCCTGCACCAGCCCCAGCGCCTCCAGTCCGCCGACGATGAGCGCCACCAGCACCGAAACGCTGGTGATGGTGATGTTGTAGTAGAGCTTGCGCATCGGGCGGGCGAAGGCCCAGCCATAGGCGCCGATCATCAGCTGGTTGTCGGCCGTGTCCACCAGCGCCATGCCGGCGGCGAACAGCGCCGGAAACAGCATGATCGACCAGACCGGCAACCCGTGCGAGGCCTCGGCGGCGGAAATGCCGAGCAGCCCGACTTCGGTTGCCGTGTCGAACCCGAGCCCGAACAACAGGCCGATGGGGTACATGTGCCAATCCCGCCGCACCAGCCCGAACAGGGCGCGGAACACACGCCCGAAAAACCCGCGGCGGGCGAGCAGCAGGTTCAAATCCTCGTCGGAATAGTCTCCCCCGGCCTTAACCCGGCGGAAGGTGGACACAACCGAAACCAGCACCAGCAGGTTGATAACCGCGAGCCCCAGTAGGAATCCGGCGGAGACCAGCGTACCGGCGATGCCGCCAACCCCCTCCAACGCGCCGAAATGCCCCTTGATGACCGCGGCAGACCCCGCCACCGCGGCGGAGAGGACAAAAACGATGGTGGAATGCCCAACCGAGAACCACAACCCGGCGCCGATGGGCCGCCGCCCCTGCTGCATCAGCTTGCGGGTCACGTTGTCGATGGCGGCGATATGGTCGGCATCCACGGCGTGGCGCAGCCCGAAGCTGTAGGCCAGAAACGCCGTACCCAGCAGCACCGGAAAATGCCGGAACGCCACAGCGGCCAAAGCCCAGATGACGAGGTTAACCACCACCAACCCGGCCAGCATCGTCACACCGCCCCGGCCAAGCTTCATCCTGCGCAAAACCATGGGCGCATTAAAACACCCCCCGCCGGGATACGACAAATGATCTGCATCAACCCCCGCCCTGCCGCTGGCGCGGCATGTCACCGAAACGCAACTCTCTGCCTGCGTGACAAACCGGTTTGCTCTGGTTAAGGGAGCGTGAGCAACCTCTCCGAAGCCAGGCGGCAAGATGACGAATTACACCCCCACAGCCCTGGCCGGGCGCCGACTGCCGAACCGCTGGGATGGCGCGGCGTTATTGCTGGTCATGGGCTTGCTGATCGCGCTGGTGGATGTCGGCCGGGGTACGATCTCCACCTCCATCGCCACCATCCAGAATTCGCCGATCCACCTGGATCCGGCTTATCTGCCCTATTACGCGCTGCGCTCCACCGCGCGCATGTTCGCGGCGTTGTTCTTCTCGCTGCTGTTCACCTTCACCTATGCCACGCTGGCGGCCAAATCCCGCCGGGCGGGCATGGTGCTGATCCCGATTCTGGACATCCTGCAATCGGTCCCCATTCTTGGCTTCCTCACCTTCACCACCGTGTTCTTCCTCGGGCTGTTCCCCGGCAAGGTGATGGGCGCTGAACTGGCCTCGGTGTTTGTCATCTTCACCAGCCAGGCCTGGAATATGGCGTTCAGCTTCTACCAGTCGCTGACCACGCTGCCGAACGATCTGCAGGAGGCCTCGCGCTGCTTCCGCCTTAGCCCGTGGCAAAAATTCTGGCGGCTGGACGTACCCTTCGGCATGCCGGGGCTGGTGTGGAACACCATGCTCTCGATGTCCGGCGGCTGGTTCTTCGTCGTCGCCTCCGAGGCGGTGACGGTGGGCAACACCACTTTCACCTTGCCGGGCATCGGCTCCTACGTGGCCACAGCGCTGGCGCAGGAGAATTTGCGCGCGATCTTCTATGCCATCATCGCCATGCTGGTGCTGATCCTGCTTTACGATCAGCTCTTGTTCCGCCCGCTGGTGGCGTGGTCGGGCAAGTTCCGGTTCGAGACCACGGCCACCGTCTCCGGCCCCGAGCCCTGGATGCTGAAAGTGCTGCGCCGCACCGCGCTGTTCCAGGATATCGGCGATTTCCTGGGCGGCATTATGCGCGCCCTCACCCGGCTGCGTCTGGCCCTGCCCGCCAAGGCGCAGGTCAGCGAGAATGAAGAGCCCTCCAGGCTTGTGGATGGGCTGTGGTTCGCCGTCATCGCCCTGGTGGCGGTCTATGCGGGGTATCGGATCTTCAGTTTCGTCTCCGGCACGCTGCATTGGTCGGATGTCGGCACCGCCGTGCTGATGGGCGGCTTTACCCTGCTGCGCGTGATGGTGCTTATGGTGATCGCGGCACTGATTTGGGTGCCGATCGGCGTGTGGATCGGCCTGCGCCCCAAGGCCACGCGCATCGCCCAGCCCATCGCGCAGTTCCTCGCCGCCTTCCCGGCCAATCTGCTCTTCCCGCCCGTGGTGCTGGCCATCGTGTATTTCCACGTCATGCCGGATATCTGGCTGACGCCGCTAATGCTGATCGGCACGCAATGGTATGTGCTGTTCAACGTCATCGCCGGGGCGGCCGCCTTTCCGGGCGACATGAAAGAGGCCGTGGCCAATTTCCACATCCGCGGCTGGCTGTGGTGGCGCAAGGTGATGATCCCCGGCATCCTGCCTTATTTCATCACCGGCGCGCTCACCGCCTCGGGCGGGGCGTGGAACGCGTCCATCGTGGCCGAGGTGGCGAGCTGGGGCAGCACCAACCTCGCCGCGCACGGGCTTGGCGCTTACATCGCGCAGGCCACTGCGGCGGGCGACACGCCGCGTGTCGTGCTGGGCGTGGTGGTCATGTCCTGCTTCGTCATCTTCATTAACCGTATTCTCTGGCGGCCGCTTTATGCCTACGCGACCCGCCGCACCACTCTGGGGTAAGCCATGGATCAGAACGTCTCCCAGCCTCTGGTTACCGTCCGCAACTGCCGCCAGTCCTACCATAAGGAAGCCAGCGCCGACCTCGTGGTGCTCGACGATGTGGACCTGACCCTGCACGAAGGCGAGATCGTCGCCCTTCTCGGCCGTTCAGGCTCGGGCAAGTCCACGCTGCTGCGCATCGTCTCGGGGCTGCTCAAGCCTACCTCGGGCGATGTGCGCTGGCGCGGCGAGCCCCTGCGCGGCCCGGCCCCCGGTGTCGCCATGGTGTTCCAGAGCTTTGCGCTGTTCCCTTGGCTGACCGTGCAGGAAAATGTGGAGCTGGGGCTGGAAGCGCTCGGCGTGAAGAAGGATGAGCGCGAGGAACGCTCGGAAGAGGCGATCGACCTGATCGGCCTCGGCGGGTACGACACCGCGTACCCGAAGGAGCTTTCGGGCGGCATGCGCCAGCGCGTGGGCTTGGCGCGCGCCCTGGTGGTGCACCCGGATTTGCTGCTGATGGACGAGCCCTTCTCGGCGCTGGACGTGCTGACCGCCGAGACGCTGCGCACCGACCTCATCGACCTCTGGATGGAAAAGAAGCTGCCGCTGAAATCCATCCTCATCGTTACCCATAACATCGAGGAAGCGGTGCTGATGGCCGACCGCATCCTCGTATTCTCCTCCAACCCTGGCCGCGTGGCGCATGAGCTGAAGGTGCCGTTCGCGCATCCGCGCAACCGCTTCGACCCCGCCTTCCGCCAGATGGTGGACGATATCTACGGCATCATGACCCGCCGCGCCCCCAAGCCCGCCCCGGCTGCCACGGCGCGCACGGGCTTCGCCACGCCGCTGCACCCCGTGAGCACCAACCTCATCTCGGGCCTGATCGAAACGCTGTACGGCGCGCCCTATCATGGCCGGGCAGACCTGCCCGCCCTGGCGGCGGCGCTGCAATACGAGGTCGACGACCTGCTGCCCCTCGGCGAAACGCTCCAGCTTCTGGGCTTCGCCGTGCTGGAGGAGGGCGATCTGATCCTCACCGAAACCGGCAAGAAATTCGCCGATGCCGAGACCGAGGACCGCAAGGAGATCTTCACCGAGCAGTTGCGCGCCAACGTGCCTCTGGTGAACGCCATCCGCGCGGTTATCGACCAGCGCAGCAACCACCGCGCCTCCGCCGTGCGCTTCCGCGATGAGCTGGAGGACAACATGTCCCCCGAATATGCCGATGAGACGCTGCGCGCCGTCATCTCCTGGGGCCGTTATGCGGAAATCTTCGAATATGACGAAGAGGCCCAGCAATTTGGCCTGGAGGAAGAGGACGAGGAGGAGGAGGCGTAAGCCGGACATAAAAAATGCAGCCTTTGCGTAAAAGGCTGCATTTTAAATGTTCTCAGCGCCGGATTAGCGACCAGTAAACCGGGTGCCGCCCGGCAGCGATGGCCTTGGCCTCGTAGCGCGTATGCGGCCAGCCCTCGGGGTGCTCCGTCCGGCGCGTGACGGTGAAGAGATCCTGCGCCCCCAACACTTCGTCGGTCCATTCCTGATAGGTCGGATCGTCCGAGGCGATGCGCCACTCCCCGCCCTGGCGCAGTGCGCGGGCGACTTCCTTCACCAGCTCCGGGTGCACGAAGCGGCGCTTGGCGTGGCGCGCTTTCGGCCAGGGGTCGGGGAACATCAGGAACAGCTTGCTCAGGGAGCCATCCGCCATGTCGCGCAGCAGCGGGCGGGCGTCGTCGGTGAACAGGCGCAGATTGGGCAGCGGCTCGGGGTGCTCGACATGGTCCGGCGCGATGCGCGAGAGCAGCGAGCAGATGCCGACCTCGAACACCTCGGCGGCGATATAGCCGACATCCGGGTTCGTGCTGGCCAGCTCGTAGGCGTGCTCACCCCCGCCAAACCCGACTTCCAGCCAGATCTCGCGCGGGGTGATGGCAAACGGTGCCTCCGGCCAAGACGTGCGCGGCAGGAACTCCGCCAGCAGCCATTCCTGGCGCGGGCGGAGCTTCTTACCCTTTACGCGGCCGTAGAGCCGGTCCGGGACCGGCTTGACGTCCTCAACGGCCAAAGGCGGTCTTCAGCGCGGGCACGAGGTCGGTCTTCTCCCAGGTGAAGGTCCCAAGCTCGGCATCCGGCGTGCGGCCGAAATGGCCGAACGAGGAGGTCGGCACGTAGATCGGCCGGTTGAGCTGCAGGTGCTCGCGGATGCCACGCGGGGTGAGGTTCACCAGATCGCGCAGGGTCTTCGCCACCTTCTCCTCGTCCACGTCCTTGCCGGTGCCGTGCAAGTCCACATACAGCGAGAGCGGCTGGCTCACGCCAATGGCGTAGGAGAGCTGCAGGGTGCAGCGCTCGGCCAGACCAGCGGCCACCACGTTCTTGGCGAGGTAGCGGGAGACGTAAGCCGCGGAACGGTCCACCTTCGTGGGGTCCTTGCCGGAGAACGCGCCGCCGCCATGCGGGGCAGCGCCGCCATAGGTGTCCACGATGATCTTACGGCCGGTCAGGCCGCAATCGCCGTCCGGCCCGCCGATGACGAAGATGCCGGTCGGGTTGACGTAGAAATCCTTCTCCTCGGGCATCCAGCCTTCGGGCAGGGCCGCCTTCACGATCGGGCGGATCATCTCGCGCACCTGGGCGAGCGAGATGCTCTCCTCGTGCTGGATGGACACGACCACCGAGGTGGCGCCAACCGGCTTGCCGTTGACGTATTTCAGCGTGACCTGGCTCTTGGCGTCCGGCAGCAGGCCCTTGACCTGCGAATCGGCGGCATGGCGCAGCTCGGAGATGCGGCGCAGAATCAGGTGCGAGTAATAGATCGGGGCGGGCATCAGCGCCTCGGTCTCGGTGCAGGCGTAGCCGAACATGATGCCCTGGTCGCCGGCGCCTTCGTCCTTGTCGCCCGCAGCGTCAACGCCCACGGCAATGTGGGCGGACTGCGCGTGCAGGTGCACGGCCACGTCGGCGTTCTTCCAGGAGAAGCCTTCCTGGTCATAGCCGATATCGCGCACCGCCATGCGGGCGAGGTGAGCGAGATGCTCCTTGGTGATGCTCTCCGGCCCACGGACTTCGCCAGCCAGGATGATGCGATTCGTCGTCACCAGAGTTTCACAGGCGACGCGCGCATACGGGTCGGCGGCCAGATAGGCATCGACAACGGTATCGGAAATCCGGTCGGCAACCTTATCCGGATGGCCTTCCGAAACGGACTCAGACGTGAACAGAAACTCGCCGCGATCGCGCATTATGCATTACCCCAAAAAATCCAGGCGGCACCGGATGACCCATCCGGCCTCCGGGGTCAATACCCTATCGTTGCAAGGGTTTTACAGGCGCAAAAAATCGCGCATCGCGTACAGCCCGGCGGGCTGGGCGTGCAGCCAGAGGGCCGCGCGCACCGCGCCCGAGGCGAAGACGCGGCGGTCGAAAGCATGGTGGGTGAGGCTGATCTGCTCGTCCCCCGCCGTGAACAGCAGCGAGTGGCTGCCGATGATCTGGCCGCCGCGCAGCGTGGCGAAGCCGATCTCGCCATCCTTGCGCGGGCCGGTATGGCCATCGCGCCCAGAGACGATGACATCCTCGAGCTTCACCCCCCGCCCCTGCGCCACGGCGCGGCCGATGGCCAGCGCCGTGCCGGAAGGCGCGTCCACCTTCTGCCGGTGGTGCATTTCCACGATCTCGGCATCGTACTGGTGCGGCGGCAGAGCGTGGCCCAGCTTTTCGGCCAGCAGCAGCAGCAGGTTCACGCCGGTGCAGAAATTCGGCGAGGCGATGATGGGGATGATCTTGGCGGCCTCCGCGATGGCCGCCTGCTCCGCCTCGCCATAGCCGGTGGTGCCGAGCACCCAGGGTGTTTCGGCAGCGGCCAGGGCGGCGGCATGCGCGGTCACCGTGCTGGCGTGGGTGAAGTCGATCACCACATCCGATTCCCGGGCCAGGGCAGTGATGTCGGAGAAATGCGGGGTACCCTCCGGCCCACGGCCGGAACGGCTGGTGCCGCCGGAGAGCGAGGCGGCGGCGGCGGCCTCTTCGGCGAGATAGATCCCCATACGGCCGGAAATCCCGGCGATACCGATACGAATTGTCATGGCCGGAGAATACGCCTGTTTTAACTTTGACACAAAAAAGTGCTTTTATAACGATATCACAATGTACCCGTTAACCGCGACTTCGTGCTATCCAGTGTTTCGGGCTGTGACTAAGCGTTTGTGCATATAAAATTAACAATTTCACGGGAGACAACAGCCATGCCCCGCATACGGACTGAAAAAGCCGCACTATTGCTGACGAGCCTTGCCCCGCTACTGGCCGGATGTGCGGGACAGCCGCCGGGCAGCCTGCCCAAAAACGCCGCCAACGATGGCGTGATGAACGTGGCCGATGCCGCGATCGCGGGGAACAACCCGAACATGGCGCTCAGCATCACCCAGTCCGTACTGGCGCGGGACCCGAATAATTTGCAGGCATTGTACCACGAGGGGGAAGCCTATTACGCGCTCCAGCGCTGCGAGGACGCCATCGCCTCCTACACCCGGGCACTGAAGGCCGACCCGAAATCCTCGGAAGCGGAGACCGGCATCGGCCGCTGCCTGCTCAAGCGCAACGCCATAGAGGCCGAACAGGCTTTCGCCGCCGCGGTGCAGGACGATCCCGGCAATGCCGAGGCGTTCAACGATCTCGGGATCGCGCGCGACCTGCAAGGCCACCATGCCAGCGCGGTCCAGGCCTATCAGCAATCGCTGCTGCTCGCCCCCGGCACAATCTCGACCGAGGTGAATCTGGGCCTCTCCCTCGCGCTTGCGGGCCAAACGGAGGACGCTCTGCAATATCTCGGTCCGCTCGCGGCCAGCAACTCGGCAACGCCCAAGATCCGCGCCGATTACGCCGTGGCGTTGTACGCCGCCGGCAGGCCGGAGGATGCGCGGCAGGTGCTGAGCGCCGATCTGCCGCCTCGGCAGGTGAACCAGGCCCTCTCGGGCATCGCCGCCGTGCTGCCCACCCCGGTTAAGCTCAGCAGCGCCGCGCCGAACTGATCACGCATGCAGCGCGGCGAGATGCGCCGCCGAGGGCTCGCTGGTTTCCAGCTGCATGGTGGTATGGCCGATGCCAAACTCCTTGCCCAGCCTGAGCTGGATAGCCTCAAGCAGATCGTCGCCGGGATGCCCGCCGGGAACCACCAGATGGCAGGTGAGCGCCGTCTCGGTGGTGCTGAGCGACCAGACATGCAGGTCATGCACCCCGGTCACGCCGGGCCAATCCTCCAGCATACGCCGTACGGCCGGCAGGTTCACGTTCGCCGGCACGGCGTTGACCGACATTGCCAGCGCCCCGGTGAGCAGCCCCCAGCTGCCCCAGATGATCATGGCGCTCACGGCAAGGCTGGTCAGTGGGTCCACCCAGCTCCAGCCGGTCAGCAGGATGATCCCGCCCGAGACGACGACGCCGAGCGAGATCAGCGCATCACCCGCCATGTGCAGGAACACGCCGCGGACGTTGAGGTCGCCATCGCGCCCACGCGCGAACAGCCAGGCGCAGAACCCGTTGATGAAAATCCCGCAAGCGGCGACAGCCATAACCGTGACGCCCGCCACGTGCTGCGGCTCGTAAAAGCGGCGCAGCGCCTCCCACCCCAGCCCACCGGTGACCACCAGCAGCACCACGGCGTTGAACAAAGCCGCCAGGATGGAGCTGCCGCCAAGCCCATAGGTAAAGCGCTGCGTGGCGGCCTTGCGCCCCAGAATGGCGGCGAGCCAAGCCACGCCGAGGGCCAGGACATCGGAGAGGTTATGCCCGGCATCGGCCAGCAGCGCGACTGAATGGCCCAGCAGGCCGAATATCGTCTCCAGCGCCACGAAGCCCGCATTCAGCACAATGCCTATGGCAAAGGCCGGGCCGAAACTCTCCGGGGCGTGGGAATGGTGGTGGCCATGGCCATGATGGTGATGATCGTGGTCATCATCGTGGTCGTGGTGATGATCGTCATGCGCCATGCAGCACCGCCCTGAAACAGAAAGTCTTACGCGCCCTTTCGGGGTGAAAGAGCGCGCTCGAACTGTCTGTTACTATCGGATGCTAGGCGGATACTATTACATGCCGCCCGGATAGTTCGGGCCACCCGCACCCTCGGGCACTTCCCAGTTGATGTTCTGGGTCGGGTCCTTGATATCGCAGGTTTTGCAATGCACGCAGTTCTGCGCGTTGATCTGCAACTGCGGCTTGCCCTCGTCGGCACCCACGATCTCGTACACGCCCGCCGGGCAGTAGCGCGTCTCCGGGCTGCGGTAGAGGTCCCAGTTCACCGAGATCGCCTTCGCCGGGTCCAACAGCTTCAGGTGAGCGGGCTGGTTTTCCTCATGGTTGGTGTTGGAGAGGAACACCGAGGAGAGACGGTCGAAGGTGAGCTTGCCATCCGGCTTCGGATAGTCGATCGGCTGGCACTCGGAGGCCTTCTTCAGATGGTCGTGATCGGCGTGGTTCTTAAAGGTCCAGGGGGCCTTGCCCTTGAACAGATACGTCTCCAGCGCCGCGTTGATCAGCCCGCCATACAGGCCGAACTTGGCGAAGGCCGGGCGGATGTTGCGGACCTGATGCAGCTCGGACCACACCCAGCTTTCCTGCAGCTTGGTGGCGTAGGTGGTCACCTCGTCCGGCTTGTCCCCGGCGAAGGCCTCGGCGATGGCTTCGGCCGCGACCATGGCGGATTTCATCGCGGTGTGGGTGCCCTTGATCTTCGGCACGTTCAGCGTACCCGCCGCACAGCCGATCAGCACGCCACCCGGGAAGGTGAGCTTGGGCAAAGACTGGAAGCCGCCCTCGTTAATGGCGCGCGCGCCGTAGGAGATGCGCTTCGCGCCCTCGAAGGTCGGGGCGATGGCCGGGTGCGTCTTGTAGCGCTGGAATTCCTGGAAGGGCGAGAGATACGGGTTGGAATAATCCAGCCCGACCACGAAGCCGACCGCCACCATGTTCTCACCGAAATGGTAGAGGAAGGAGCCGCCATAGGTGTCGGATTTCAGCGGCCAGCCGATGCTGTGCACGGTCAGGCCCTTGCGGAACTTCTCGGGCTTGACCTCCCACAGCTCCTTGATGCCGATGCCATAGGTCTGCGGGTCGCAGTTCTCGCGCAGCTTGAACTCGGTCATCAGCTGCTTGGAGAGCGAACCACGGCAGCCCTCGGCGAACACCGTATAAGTGGCGCGCAGCTCCATGCCGCGCTGGTAGTTGTCGGTGGGCTCGCCATCCTTGCCGATGCCCATGTCGCCGGTGGCGACACCGACCACGCGCCCGCCCTCGACCAACAGCTCGGCGGCGGCGAAGCCGGGATAGATCTCGACGCCCAACTCCTCGGCCTGCTGGCCCAGCCAGCGCACCACATTGCCGAGCGAGACGATGTAATTCCCCTCGTTATGCATCTGCGGCGGGGTGGGCATCGAGACCGATTTCTTGTCGTCGAGCAGGAACAGGAATTTATCGGCCGTAACCGGGGTGGCGAGCGGGATCAGCCCCGGGTCGCAATCGGGGAACAATTCCTTCAGCGCCCGCGGCTCCAGCACCGCGCCAGAGAGGATATGCGCGCCGACCTCGGAGCCCTTTTCCACC
>DAIDJU010000175.1 GCA_027451225.1 Acidocella sp.
GCTTTGCTCGCCGCGCGCATCGGCAAGCGCGTGGTCGCCATGGCGGAGTTCGAGAGCGCCAAGGACAAGGTGCTGATGGGCGCTGAACGCCGCTCGCTGGTGATGTCCGACGCCGAGAAGGAGATGACCGCCTATCACGAGGGCGGGCATGCCATCTGCTCCATCTCGCTGCCCGAGTGTGACCCGGTGCACAAGGCGACCATCATTCCGCGCGGGCGTGCGCTGGGCATGGTGATGAGCCTGCCCGAAGGCGACCGCTACTCCGTGAGCAAGCTCAAGCTGTTGCAGCAGCTGATCATGGCCATGGGCGGGCGCGCGGCCGAGGAGTTGGTGTTCGGGCCGGAGAAGGTCTCCAACGGTGCCTCCGGCGACATCAAGATGGCGACCGACACGGCGCGGCGCATGATCACCGAATGGGGCATGTCCGAGAAGCTCGGCATGGTCTCCTATGGCGATAACGGGCAGGAGGTGTTCCTGGGTCACTCCGTGACGCAGAACAAGAGCGTCTCCGAGGCGACGGCGCGGGAGATCGACAACGAGGTCCGCGCGTTTGTCGACCACGCCTATGCCGAGGCCAAGCGCATCCTCACCGAGCGCCGGGACGATCTGGAAGCTCTGGCCAAGGGGCTGCTGGAATACGAGACGCTCTCGGGCGACGAGATCCAGCAGGTTCTGCGTGGCGAGAAGATCGTCCGCAAGGTGGTGGACGAGCCCATGCAGGACAACCGCCGCGCTTCCGTTCCCACGGCCGCGCCCAAGCCGGGACTGCCGCCGGGCGCGCTGCCGGCCTAAGGCTTCATGCCGCGTAACTCTTGAATCCGCTGGGTGGTGGGCCAAATAAAATTGGCTCACCATGCCCACGGAGATGCGGCAATGAAAGGCGATCCAAAAGTCATCGAGTATCTGAACGAAGCGCTACGGCATGAGCTGACGGCGGTGAACCAGTATTGGTTGCATTACCGTCTGCTGGAGAACTGGGGCTTCAAGGAACTGGCCGCCCGATGGCGGGCGGAATCGATCGAGGAAATGCGCCACGCCGATATTCTGATCGCGCGCACGCTATTTCTGGAAGGCCACCCGAACATGCAGACGCTCGGCGCGCTGCATATTGGCTCCCAGGTGCCGGATATGGTGGCCAACGACCTGCATGCCGAAATCGAGGCGCGGAACCTGTACGCGGATGCCGCGCATTATTGCCATTCGGCCAAGGATCAGGTGACGCGCGACCTGTTCGAGCAGCTCATGCATGATGAGGAAGTGCATATCGACTTCCTTGAAACCCAGCGTGACCTGATCAACCAGCTCGGTGTCGCGCGTTACCTCTCGCAGTATCTGGGCGACATCAAGGCCGAATAGCTATCCCTTAGCCTTGCGGGAATGTGCTGGCGCGCACCTCTTCGGCGTATTGGGTGAGTGCGGTCTGCACCAGATCCGCGCCTTCCAGATATCGCTTGGCGAAGCCCGGGGCTTTGTCCGGGTTCAGGCCCAGCACGTCGTGCATTACCAGCACCTGGCCGTCCGTGCCGTTGCCAGCGCCTATGCCGATGGTCGGCACCGGCACGCGCTTTGTAATCTCGGTGGCGAGTTCGGCGGGGATCGCCTCCATCAGCACCATGCGCGCCCCGGCCTCGGCCAGGGCCAGCGCGTCCTCAATGAGCCTTGCGGCGGCATCGGCTGTCTTGCCCTGGCGCTTGAAGCCGCCAAGCTGGCGCACATGCTGCGGCGTTAGCCCGATATGCGCGCAAACCGGCACGGCGCGTTGGGAGAGGAAGGCGACCGTCTCCACCATCGGCGCGCCGCCTTCCAGCTTCACGATATCCGCCCCGGCCTTGAGCAGCCGGGCGGAGGCGCGGAAGGCCTGGGCGGGGGATGCCTCGAAACTGCCGAAGGGCAGGTCGGCCATCACCAGCGCGCGGGTAATGCCCTTGGCGACGATACGGGTGTGGTACTCCATTTGGTCCAGCGAGACGGGCAGGGTATCGGCCTCGCCGCCCACCATCATGCCCAGGCTGTCGCCCACCAGCACGGCATCCAGCCCGGCGGCATCGGCGAGGCGCGCGAACGGATAGTCATAGGCCGTGATCATTGTCATCTTGCGGCCTTCGCGCTTGGCCTTGTCCCAAACGGCGAGATTTTTGCTCATAGTATTTCCCCTTCCTGTTCCAGCAGCCTGAGCGCGAAGGCCACGCTCTGGGCGCGGATTTCATCCCGGTTGCCGTGGAAATTCTGGTGATAGGTAAGGCTTTCTGACGGTCCTGCAAGCCCGAACCAGACAGTGCCGACCGGCTTTTCCGGCGTGCCGCCATCCGGCCCGGCAATGCCGGTAATGGAGACGGCCACATCGGCGCCGGAGCGCGCCCGCGCCCCTTCCGCCATGGCCCGCGCCACCGGCTCGGAGACCGCGCCGACCATTGCCAGCAGGTCGGCGGGCACGCCCAGCATCTGGGTCTTGGCGGCGTCGGCATAGGTGACGAAGCCGTGGGTGAACACGGCGGACGCGCCGGGCACGGTGGTGATGGCGGCCGCCACCAGACCGCCGGTGCAGCTTTCCGCCGTGCTCAGGGTTCGGCCCTTGCGCTTGTACAGCGCCACCAGGGCGGCCGCGCTCATAACGGCGAGACCAGATGCAGTGCCAGCATCACCACCCAGGCCAACAGCCCGGCGATGATGTCGTCGCCCATGATGCCGTATTCATCGGCGCGTTTGTCGGCCCAGGCGACGGGGCCGGGTTTGAGAATGTCGAACAGCCGGAACAGCGCGAAACTGAGCACCGCGCCCCAGAAGCTGACATCATAGAGCGCCAGCAGCGGGATCATCTGCCCAGCGATCTCGTCGATGACCACCCATTTCGGGTCGTCGTTTTTCTCCGGCAGGCGGCCGACGGCATACACGCCCAACGCCGTGGCGATGACAATGCCGAACAGCAGGGGCAAATGCCCCAGATGCAGCAGCGCGCAGCCCAGCGCCAGCCCCACCACCGAGCCGAACGTGCCGGGAGCCTTGGGCGCGTAGCCCGAGCCGAACCCGGCGGCGAGAAAGCGCCAGATCTTCACGGCTTCAGCCACGGAGCGAGCGGGGAGGGGGCCGCGTTGTTGAGCATGGCGCGGTAGATGGTGGCGTTCTCCAGCACTCGCTCCACATAGTTGCGGGTTTCGTTGAAGGGGATTTCCTCGATCCAGTCGAGAATATCCACCCCGCCCGCCTGCGCGCCCAATTCCGGGTCACCATTCTGGCTCAGCCAGCGGGAGACATTGGTCGGCCCGCCATTATAGGCGGCGATGGCCAGCGGCAGGCAATTGCCGAAATTCGCCACCTCCTGCGCCAGATAGGCCGTGCCCAGCGCCATGTTGGAGTGCGGGTCGAACAGATTGCCCATGGGGATGCCCGCCTTCTTGGCGGTGCGGCGGGCGGTTTCGGGCATCAGCTGCATCAGCCCCACGGCTCCCGCGCCCGAGATCACGCTCGGGTCGAAGCTGCTTTCCTGGCGCATGATGGCATCGGCCACGGCGGGCTCCAGCGCGCTGCTGGGGGGGGCGTACGGGTTGGGCCAGCCATCGGGCAGCATTGTCTGCCCCGCGATGCCCGCGCTGCGGGCGATGGACACCGCCGATTGCGGCAACCCCAGCCCCAGGGCCAGCTTGACCGCCATCACGCGGGATTTGTCGTCCCCCGCCACTTGGCCGAGCCTGTTGAGAAACATCACGGCGTCATGCGTGTCGCTCATCTGGATGAGCAGCACGGCGGCGCGGGGCAGCTCCATCAGCCCGAAGCTCAGCGCGTCGGCGGCGGAAAAGTCGGTTTCCTGCGCGCTCTGGATGCGCGCGGCCATGTCGCTGTCCGATCCGCCAAGGGCAAAATTGGCGAGCTGGCCGTAGAAGGTGCTGGGGTACGCTGCCGCACGGGTGTAGTCGGCCGTGGCGGCGGCCCCGGTTTCGCTGCGGGCGAGCCAGTAATAGGCCCGGGCCTGGGTGATGACCGCCGGAGACGCAGCCGTCAGGGCGCGGAACCAGATGGCGGCTTGATCCGGCTGGTGCAGAAACCGCAGGAGCAGAAAACCGGCGAGGAAGTCGCGGTCGGCGTTCTGCTCCCGTGCGCTGGCTGGCGGGGTGACGGCGCTGACCACGGCATAGGCGTCCTTGGCGTCCCCCGCCGCGAGCAGGGCGCGGGCGAGGCGATTCTGGTCGGGCCAGAACATCAGGCGCTGGGCGGTGTCGGCGGCGGAAAAGGCGGCTTGGCCCTGCTCCTGCCAGTTGCGCGCGGCCTGGATGTCCTGCCCCGCGCTGTGCAGCGTCTCAACCTGGGTGATGAAATCCGGCGCGGGCTCGGCGGCCTGAGGCGGCAGCCCGGCGGCCTGGGCGGCGCGCAGGGCCAGCAGCCCCTGTTCCGGCCAGTCCGGATTTTGGGCGATGAACTGGTTGATCTCATCCGCCGTGCCGCCGCCGGGATCGGTGAGGCGGAAGAAGGTGACGAGCTTCACCATCAGCGGATCGCCGGTCTGCTGGGCCAGGGTGGCGGCTTCGGTAAAGTCGCCATTATGCACATCAGTCATGATCTGCGGCGTGGCGGCGGTCTGCGCGCAGGCAAGCGCGGGCAGGGCGAGAAACGGCAAGGCGGCCAGGAACTTCATGCCCCATAGTGTAGCAGCGCGGCATATCGGGGCCAAACCCGCTTGCAGCATGGCGATACGCGGATTACGTGGGGAGCCACAGGAGAAAGAGTTAAAATGTTTCACGGCTCGCTGACCGCTCTGGTCACCCCCATGCACGAGGACGGGCGCATCGACGAAGATGCCTACACCCGTCTGATCGACTGGCAGATCGCCGAAGGCACCAACGGGCTGGTCCCGGTTGGCACCACCGGCGAATCGCCCACGCTGAGCCATGAGGAACATAAACGGGTGGTGGAGCTGGCCGTGGCCAGCGCCAAAGGCCGCGTGCCGGTGATGGCCGGTGCGGGCTCCAACGCCACGGCCGAGGCCATTGGGCTGGCGCAGCACGCGCAGAAGGCCGGGGCGGATGGCGTGCTCGTCGTCACCCCGTATTACAACAAGCCGACGCAGGAAGGGCTGTTCCGCCATTACCAGGCGATCGCCCAGGCCATCGACATTCCGGTGATCATCTACAACATCCCCGGCCGCTCGGTGATCGACATGACGGTGGAGACGATGGCCCGCCTTGCCGAGATCAAGAACATCGTGGGCGTGAAGGACGCGACCGCCAACCTTACCCGCCCGCTGCACACCCGCCGCGCCTGCGGGACGGATTTCATCCAGCTCTCTGGCGAGGATCACACGATTCTCGGCTATCTCGCCAGCGGTGGGCATGGCTGCATCTCGGTCACCGCCAATGTCGCGCCGCGCCTGTGCGCCGAGCTGCATCAGGCCTGGGCCAAGGGCGACACCCAGGCGGCGCTGGAGATCCAGATGCGCCTGCTGCCGCTGCATGACGCGATGTTCTGCGAGAGCAATCCGGGGCCGGTGAAATACGCGGCCTCGCTGCTGGGCTTTGGCACCAACAACGTGCGCCTGCCGCTGGTGCCGGTCTCCGAGGCCAGCGCCGCGCGCGTCAAGGCGGCGATGCTGGAAGTCGGCCTGCTGCATTGAGCAAGAGCGAGAAGAAAAAGTCGGGCTTGATTTCGCACGGCATCGCCGCGCAGAATCGCAAGGCCCGGCATGACTACAAGATCCTCTCGACCATCGAGGCCGGAATCGTGCTGAAGGGGCCGGAGGTGAAGTCGCTGCGCATGGGCCGGGCCACGTTGACCGAGGCCTGGGCCGGCGAGCGCAATGGCGAGCTGTGCCTGTTCAACATGTATATCCCCGAATATCAGGGCGGGGTGCTCTCGCGCTTCGAGGCGCGCGGGATACGCAAGCTGTTGGTGAAAAAGAAAGAGCGTAACCAGATCTTCGGGGCGATCTCGTGTGAGCGCCAGACGATCGTGCCGCTGGATATCTTCTTCAACGATCGCGGCTTGGCCAAGGTGACGTTGGGTATCGCCGAGGGCAAGCAGAAGGCCGATAAACGCCAAGCCGCCGCCGAGCGCGACTGGCAGCGCGACAAAGCCCGCATGCTGCGCAACCGGTAAAGTTTTGGTGCAGCTTTTTTTAAAGCTGCGAAAACGCCGCCTTTTTGAAAAAAGGCGGCACCCCAAAACGTCTATTAGTTAAGTCGCGCCCTGATTTCTTCCACCACGGCCTCGAACATCGGCGCGGTCAGCCGCCCGGTGTTCACGTTATATTGAGATGTGTGGAAGCTATCCGCCAGCACCAGCCCGTTGGGCAGCTCGTGCATCGCGCCATGCGCGAATTTATAAGCCGTCGGCTTTAGCCCCAGCACGCGCAGGATGCCCTCATGCGGCTCGCGCCCGATGGCCAGAAACACGCGCAGCTTGCGCATGGAGGCGATTTCTTCGGCCAGGAAGGGACGGCAGGTGTTGATCTCGGCCGTTTGCAGCTTGTGCTGCGGCGGGGCGCAGCGCACGGCGTTGGTAACGCGGCAATCATGCAGCTTCAGCCCGTCATTGGCGCGTTCCTCGTAGCTGCCGCTGGCGAAGCCGGTTTTAAGCAGCCCCGCATAGAGCAGCCGCCCCGCGACGTCGCCGGTGAATGGCCGGCCCGTGGTGTTGGCGCCGTTTACGCCGGGGGCCTGGCCCACAACCAGTAGGCGCGCGTTCAGCGGTCCGAAGCTCGGCACAGGGCCGTTGAAGCCGTGCGGGATTTCGCGGCGGTTGCTCTCCCGGTACGCCACGAGGCGCGGGCAGAGCGGGCAGTCATGTTCGGGCATCACGCGTTATCGTCGTCGTCGTCGCGCTGGCGGCTGCGGCCTTCCTGTGGGCGGCGGGTGAATTCGGGGGCGATGTCGGCCAGTTCCACATACTGGTCGGCCTGACGACGAAGCTCGTCGGCAATCATCGGCGGGGAGGTACGGATGGTGGAAACAACTGAAACACGCACGCCCCTACGCTGCACGGCTTCGACGAGTCGGCGGAAATCCGAATCGCCCGAGAACAGAATTGCGTGGTCGAGCTTGGGCGCCAGCTCCAGCATGTCGATCGCCAGTTCGATATCCATATTGCCCTTGATACGGCGGCGGCCCAGCGCGTCGGTGAATTCCTTGGCTGGTTTTGTGACCAGGCTGTACCCGTTATAGGCGAGCCAGTCTGTTAGTGGCTTCAACGGAGAGTATTCCTCGGTCTCCAGCAAAGCGGAATAATAATAGGCACGTAGCAGATTGGTCTTCGCGCCAAAGTAGTCTAACAATCTCCGGTAGTCGATATCAAAGCCCAGGCTACGAGTCGCGGCGTATAGGTTCGCCCCATCGATGAATAAGGCTGTTCTCTCCTGGGGCGAAAAACGGGTCATGTTTTTGTGCTTCTCATGAAATAGACGTTAAGGCGGATATACATCACTGCGAATAATGTTAGAAAGGTCCCGTCTATTAAGCCAGCCGGTGCGGGGCCAGAAAGAGGTATTTTATTGGATATGATATTGATCGCCATTGGTGCCAACCTGCCAGGAGCAAATGGCGAGTCGCCGCTGGAGACCTGCCAGGCCGCGGCCGAGGCTATCCGTGCCATTCCGGGGCTTAACTTTATCGCCCTTTCCCCCTGGTACCGCACCGCCGCCATCCCCCGCACCGAGGACCCGGATTACTGCAACGGCATGATCCGTATGGAAGGCGATATCCCGCCCGCCGAATTGCTGGCGAAATTGCATGAGATCGAGGCGCAATTCGCCCGCGCTCGTTCCATCCCCAACGCGCCACGCACGTTGGATCTCGACATTATCGACCTCAACGGCATTATCCGCGCCGTGCCGGACCCGGTGCTGCCGCATCCCAGGGCGCATCTGCGGGCCTTCGTGCTGCGCCCGCTGCTCGATGTCGCCCCCGCCTGGCGCCATCCCACGCTGCGCCGCAGCGTCGCCACCCTGCTGGCCGAACTGCCCCCGCAGGCGTTGCAGCCCTGGCATGAGGACGAGCCTGCCTAAAAGGCATAAACACTTGCATCGCGCCTGCCCGCGGGTTAAGGCAACCGTTCAATATTCTGCCTGGAGTTTTTCGGATGGCCCGCGTCACCGTTGAAGACTGCGTCATGAAAGTGCCAAACCGGTTCGAACTGGTTCTGTTGGCCGCGCAGCGCGCCCGTAACATCAGCCGCGGCGAGCAGCTGACCATCGACCGCGACAACGACAAGAACCCCGTCGTGGCTCTGCGCGAAATCGCCGACGAGACCCTGGCCCTGCCGGAGTTGGAGCAGGATCTGGTCAAGGGCCTGTCCCGCGTGCCGGAGCCGGAGCCCGTGGACGAAGAGGTGGTGGACCTGATCCCCACCGAGCAGAACATCTTCGGTCTGCAGGATGTCTCCGCCGAGGAAGAGGCCGCCGCCATGGCCGCCGAGGGCGAAGAGATCATGTCGCCTGAGGATATCCAGGCCGCCATCGAGGCCGAGCTCGGCGGCAAGTCCTCGCGCCGGTAATCCCGTATGCGGACGGGCTGCCGTACTCTGAGCCTGTCCCATTTGCCTGAAGGGCTGTCAGCAAGCCCGCCGCAGTTCCACCCGGAGCTGGGCGGGCTTTTGGCGCGGATAGCCTCCTACGACAGCAAAGCCGACCCAGCGCTGATCGACGAAGCCTATGGCCTCGCCGAAGAAGCGCACGCGCCGCAAAAGCGCGACAATGGCGAGCCCTACATCACGCATCCGCTGGCCGTCGCGAATATCCTCGCCGGCTACAAGCTCGACCCGGCCTCCATCATCACCGGCCTGCTGCACGACACGGTGGAGGACACCACCCTTACCCTGGCCGATATCCAGAAGCGCTTCGGCCCCGAGGTCGCCGGGCTGGTGGATGGCGTCACCAAGCTGACGCGCCTCGAATTGCAGTCGGACCGCACCAAGCAGGCGGAGAATTTCCGCAAGCTGGTCCTGGCGATGAGCAAGGACATCCGCGTGCTCATCGTCAAGCTCGCGGACCGGTTGCACAATATGCGCACCATCGGCGCGATCTCGGCGGCGCATAAACGCCAGCGCATCGCGCGCGAGACGATGGAGATCTACGCCCCACTTGCCGAGCGCATCGGCATGGAGGCGGTGAAGACCGAGCTGCAAACCCGCTCCTTCGCCGAGATCGACCCCGAAGCCTACGAGACCATCCAGGCGCGCCTGAACTTCCTGCGCGGGCAGGGGGCGGATGTCATCGAGGAGGTGCGCAAGGAGCTGACCAAGGTCTGCGCCGAGTCCGGGGTGAATGTGGTGGAAATCGCGGGGCGCGAGAAATCGCCTTATTCCATCTGGCAGAAGATGCAGCGGCGCAATGTCGCCTTCGAGCAGCTTTCGGACATCATGGCCTTCCGCATCATCGTGCCCAGCCGGGCCGATTGCTATGTGGCGCTGGGGGCCATCCATGCCGCTTATCCGGTCATCGCCGGGCGGTTCAAGGACTATATCTCCACGCCGAAGACCAACGGCTATCAGTCGCTGCATACGGGCGTGACGCTGCGCCAGCCGCGCAACCAGAAGATCGAGATCCAGATTCGCACGCCGGAGATGCAGGCGGTGGCGGAGGCCGGCGTGGCCGCGCACTGGCTATATAAGCAGTCGGACGCTTCCTCCGGCGACGTGCAGAAATTCCGCTGGGTGCAGGATCTGCTGGAAATTCTGGAAAACTCCGCCGCACCGGACGAGTTCCTGGAGAACACCAAGCTGGAGCTCTACCAGGACCAAGTGTTCTGCTTCACGCCCAAGGGGCAGCTCATCCAGCTGCCGCGCGGCGCGACCTCGGTGGATTTCGCCTACGCCGTGCATTCGCAGATCGGCGATACCTGTGTCGGCGCGCGCATCAACGGGCGGCTGATGCCGCTGCGGTACGAGTTGCAGAACGGCGATCAGGTGGAAATTCTCACCGCGCGCGGGGGCACGCCGTCTCCGGCCTGGGAGCGTTTCGTCGTCACCGGCAAAGCGCGGGCGCGCATCCGTCGCTTCCTCGCCCAGCAGATGCGCGACGCGCATCGCGACGCGGGCAAGTCCATCCTCGCCAAGGCCTTCCGCCAGGAAGGTGTGGACGGCTCCGAAAAAGTGCTGGAGCCGGTGCTGAAGACGTTGAAGCAGGCGAATGTGGACGATCTCTACGTCGCCGTCGCCACGGGTATCGTCGGCGCGAAGGACGTGATCCACGCCGCATATCCGGAGCTGCGCGCCCCCCGTGCGCCGCGCGTTCTGCCTGCTTTCATGGGCGGGGCGCTGAGTGCGCGCTCGCCGCGCAGCGGAGGGGCGAAGGCCGAGTCCGGCATGCCGATCACCGGCATCGTCGCGGGCATGGATGTGCATTACGCCGGGTGCTGCCACCCGCTGCCGGGGGACAAGATCGTCGGCATCGTTACCACCGGCAAGGGCGTGACCGTACACACCAAGGATTGCGCCACGTTGGAGACCTTTGCCGCTACGCCGGAGCGGTTCATCGATGTGGACTGGGATGCCGCCAGCCTCGCCAAGATGGACCCGAAGGCGCAGAAATTCACCGGCCGGATCAGCGTCATCGCCAATAACGCGCCCAACGCCCTGGCCAATCTCACCAATGCCGTGGCCAAGCAGGAAGGTGCCATCGCCAACCTCAAGGTGGTGAACCGGCAGCAGGATTTCTTCGAGACGCTGGTGGATGTGGAGGTGCGCGATGCGCGCCATCTCAACCAGGTGATCGCGGGCCTGCGCGGCACCACGGGCATCGCGCAGGTCGAGCGCGAGCGGGCATGATCCTCGGACTCGGCTCCGATATCTGCGACATCCGGCGGATCGAGGCGGCGCTGGAGAAGCATGGCGAGCGCTTCACCCTGCGCGTATTCTCCGAGCTTGAGCGCGCCCGCTCGGAGCGCCGTGCGCATTTCCGCGCGCCGAGCTATGCCAAGCGCTTCGCCGCCAAGGAGGCCTGCGCCAAGGCGCTCGGCACCGGGTTCCGCCACGGCGTGTTCCTCTCCGATTTGCGCGTGGTGAACCTGCCCTCCGGCCAGCCGACGCTGGAGTTGCACGGCGGCGCGCTGGAGCGCCTGCACGCCATCACCCCGCCCGGCCATGCCCCGAGCATCTTTCTCTCACTGACCGATGAATATCCCTACGCCTATGCGCAGGTGATCATTTCCGCGGAGCCATTAGCCGGTATTTAACTTTGCCGCCCCATGATTTGCAGAAGGAATGTTTTGTTAACCAATTCCTTCTGGCGGAGGCGGCATGATGGCGGACATTATCGTAAACACGATGGCGGCGAGCGCATTTCTCACCATGGCCTTCGTGGTGAACGATCTTTACACGGCGACCGAGGACAGCGTGCTGGGGCAGCAGCGCGCGGCGCTGATGATCGCACTGCTCTCCGGCGCTTTGGTGCAGACGCTGGCCATCGCCACCGCGCCGCTGAACTGGCCGGGGCTGCCTGCAATGCTTAACTTCACCAGTGCGCTATGCCTGCTGGCGCTGCCCGTGGTGTTCTGGCCGGTGGCGCGGCGGCTGCGGCAGGGGCAGGCGCAATTGCTCAACCGCCGGCTGGAGGCCCGGACCCGCCGGGCCGAGGCGCATGCCGAAGAGGCGCGCTCCTGGCTGGCGATGGCCGAGCAGGTGGCGCATGTGGGGCATTGGCGCCTCGCCGTGGCGGAGCGGAAGCTGACATGGTCGGATGAGATATTCCGCATCCACGGCCTCTGGCGCGAGCATTACCGCCCGAAGCTGGATGCGTCCCTGGCGGCGTTCCACCCGCTGGATGGCGCGCGCATCGGGGCGCTGCTGCGCGAGATCATGGAGAAAGGCGGCGAGTTCGATGTCACCGCCAAGCTGCGCCGCCCGGATGGGGAGATCCGCAATGTCGTGCTGCGTGCCGAGGCGCTGCGCGACCGCTTTGGCGATGTGGAGGCGGTGCAGGGCGTGATGGTGGATGTAACCGAGGCGCGCCGGGCAGATATGTATCCGCCCGCCCATGCCGGGCTGGAGGATTGCTCGGTGGACGGCCTCACCGGCCTGCCCAGCCGCAAACAGTTCGATGCCAGCCTGGGCTACGAGTTCAAGCGCGCCGTGCGCAGCAAGACGAAGTTGGGGATGGTGCTGGTCGAGATCGACCAGTTCGACCGCTATACCGCGCATCATGGCCGCAAACAGGCCGACACTTGTCTGCGTAACGTGGCCGAGGCCATCCGCGCCGTGCCGCGCCGCACGGGAGATGTCGTCGCCCGCTACAGCAAGACGGAAATCGCCGTGCTGCTGCCGCTGGCCGACGCCGCCGGGGCTGCCTGCGTGGCCGAGAAGATCGCCGAGGCGGTCCGCGCCCTGGCCCTGCCGGACGATGCGCGTGAGGGCGGGCTGCTGACGATCAGCTGCGGCGCGGCGGCTTTTGCCGGGCCGGAGG
>DAIDJU010000176.1 GCA_027451225.1 Acidocella sp.
AAATTATGTAGGAAAATCAATGGCGTCCCGTACGGGATTCGAACCCGTGTCGCCGCCGTGAAAGGGCGGTGTCCTGGGCCTCTAGACGAACGGGACTAAAGGCGTGGGCCCCCTTAAGCCACGGAGAGGATTAATTCAACCCCATGCCGGATGGTTTTTTATCTCCGCCTCAAGGCGCGCTCTGCAGCCCCACCCGCGCCGTACCACTCACCGGGTCCAGCAGCAGCACGCGCTCGCCTTTGGGCCCGCTCACCCACACGGCCACATCCGGCCCTGCGGCGGCGATTCCGGCGATATGCTCACCCGGCTCCAACGCGGCTGCCACGGCGTGCGCCACCGGCACCGCCACACTCCCTGCTACCGGGGCCACGGGTGCTGCGGGAATCGACGGCGCATTAAACCTGGCATAAAGCCGGTGGATGACCGTGCCGACCACTACCGTGGTGCCGATGACAATCAGCACCCCCATGATCCCGACCAGCGCCTTCAACCCCCGCAAATTCTGTGGCTGACCCTGCATCTCCATCCTCCGGCTTCCTCCTGACCCCCGGCCCCGAAGAGTCCGGCGCCAGGCTCGACTCGTTCCTGGCCGCCCGCATCGGCACGCTATCGCGCTCCCGCGTCAAGGCCCTCATCTTGGACGGCCATGTGACCCGCGCCGGAATCGTCACGAAAGACCCGTCGGAGACCGTACACCCCGGCACCGCCTACCACCTCACCGAACCCGCCCCCGAGCCCGCCACCCCGCAGGCCGAGGCCATCGGGCTCGACATTTTATACGAGGACGCCCACCTGCTGGTGCTCAACAAGCCCGCCGGCATGGTCGTCCACCCCGCCCCCGGCAACCCGGACGGCACTCTGGTTAACGCCCTCATCGCCCATTGCGGCGACAGCCTCACCGGCATCGGCGGCGAAAAGCGCCCCGGCATCGTCCACCGGCTGGATAAAGACACCTCCGGCGTCATGGTCGTGGCCAAGACCGAGCTGGCCCATGCCCGCCTCTCCGCCGCTTTCGCCACGCGCGATCTGGAGCGCGAATACAGGGCCATCTGCTGGGGCGTGCCCGCCGCCTCCACCGGCAGCATCGAGGGCGATATCGGCCGCGATCCGCGTGACCGCAAACGCATGGCCGTCGTCACCCGCAACGGCAAGCACGCCCTCACCAATTACCGAGCGCTGCAAGTGTTCGGCCAAGCCGCCGCCCTGCTCGCCTGCCGCCTCGCCACCGGGCGCACACACCAAATCCGCGTCCATTGCGCCCATATCGGCCACCCGCTGATTGGCGACCCGGTGTACTTGAAACGCCGCCCCGCCGCCGCCAAGTATCTCTCAGAACCCGCCCGGGGCTTGGCGCTGGACTTCCCCCGCCAAGCCCTGCACGCGCAAACGCTCGGCTTCACTCACCCCATCACGGGCGAGGCCCTGCGCTTTACAGTGCCGCCCCCGGCGGACTTCCAGGCCCTCGCAGACGCATTGCTCGCATGCGCCTGAATCGGGACCGCTTTAGTCCTTTTTATTGACTACCCCACCCGGGAGTCCTAAGCTCCTCTGTGAATCCACCCGAGGGCCTAGCCGCATGGCCGGAACCTTACCGCCTTTTTAAGGGGTATCTCTGGCCGGTGGTGCTAACTTCCAGGCTCTGGCGGTGGCCACATGCTTGCCCCGCGCCCTGCCGCCAATGCTGCCGGCTCCGCGTGGAGCGGTAAAATTTGGGGAACCCGTTTATGGCCTCAACGATTGCAACCATGGCCCCCGATGCCAGCCTGACGCGGTATATGCAGGAAATCCGCAAATACCCCATGCTGACGCACGAGGAGGAAGAGCGCCTCGCCCGCGCTTGGCGCGACCACGCCGATGACGGAGCCGCGCATAAGCTGGTGAACGCGCATCTGCGCCTCGTGGCGAAGATCGCGATGGGCTATCGCGGCTACGGCCTGCCGGTGGCTGAGCTGATCTCCGAAGGCAATGTCGGCATGATGCAGGCGGTCAAGCGTTTCGACCCGGATCGCGGCTTCCGTCTCTCCACCTACGCCATGTGGTGGATCCGCGCCGCCATCCAGGAATACATCCTGCACAGCTGGTCGCTTGTGAAGATGGGCACCACCGCCGCGCAGAAGAAGCTGTTCTTCAACCTCCGCCGGCTGAAGGGCCAGATGCAGGCCATCGAGGAAGGCGACCTGAAGCCCGAGCAGGTGGAGCGCATCGCGCATCTGCTGGACGTGCCGGAAGAGGACGTGGTGAACATGAACCGCCGCCTATCCTCGGCCGATAGCAGCCTCAACGCCCCCATCAAGATGGACGGCGAAGGCGAGTGGCAGGACTGGCTGGTGGACGACTCCGACAGCCAGGAGACCATGATCGCCGACCGCGAGGAACTGAGCGGCCGCAAGGCCCTGCTTGCCACGGCGATGAAAGCTCTCACCCCGCGTGAGCGGCACATCATCACCGAGCGCCGGCTGAAGGATAACCCCGCCACGCTGGAGGAGCTGTCCCAGCAATACAACATCTCGCGCGAGCGCGTGCGCCAGATCGAGGTCCGCGGCTTCGAGAAGCTGCAGAAGGCGATGAAGGCGCAAGTCGCCGAGGAACGCCTGGCCGCCGCCGCGCGGGCCGCGCAATTCGCATAAAAAACGGGGCGCCCAGGCGCCCCGTTCTCATGTTCAATCGTCGCGGTGAACTTTTTCCATCCGCTCATGGCGCTCCTGCGCCTCGATGGACATGGTCGCGATCGGCCGGGCCTCAAGGCGCTTCAGGCCGATCGGCTCGCCGGTATCCTCGCAATAGCCATAGGTACCGTTCTCAATCCGCTGCAATGCCTGATCGATCTTGCCGATCAGCTTGCGGGCGCGGTCGCGGGTGCGCAACTCCAGGGCGCGGTCCGTCTCCACGCTTGCGCGGTCGGTGATATCAGCTTCCAGAATCCCACCTTCGCCGAGCGAAGCCAGGGTGCCGTTCGCCTCCTTCACCAAATCCGCGCGCCAACGCAGCAGCTTCTGCCGGAAATACTCCGTCTGCATCGGATTCATGAATTCCTCATCGTCCGATGGGCGGTAATCGGGTGGCAAAGAAATGAGCACGCCGTCCGTTCCTTCAATATCTTGCAGCCGCCGATTCTGGCGTCCGCCGAAGTTGAGCGGGCTTATAGCGATGACGCCCCGCCTCGCCAAGACGGCATCGGCAGCAGAACAATGGCCCGGCATACCTTCAACCTCTCTGGCCGAGCCCGCCAGGACATGGCATGAAGCATGCGATGCTCTATGACCAAACCATGACAGCCGCTTTCACATGAGCATGCGGGGGGTGGGTTTCACGCTGCGGGACGCCGTGGCGCTCGGCCAAGCAGCCGGGCCCGGCACGCGGCTGGCGCTCGGCCCGGCGGCGGAGGCGGACATCATCGCCCCCGCGGGCCTGTTCCTTACCCCGCAAGAGGCGCGCGCCGCCCTTGCCCCGGCCTCGCGCTATTTCTTCAGCTTCGGCAATCAGGCCGCCTTCCCCGAGATCGAACCGCTGGCCCTGGCGCTGGATGAGCTCGCCGAACAATCCGGCACGGGCTTCATGCTCGCCTGCCTCGCCGAACCCGGCCTTGGCCGCTTCGTCTATCAGGGGCATCTGTTTCAGGACGGCCAGCTGGTCACGGACCTGCGCCGGGCCTTTACCCCCCATCTTTCCGGCCGCCCCGTCATCATCCCCTACGAGGCCGTGGCCGAAGGCGGCGCGACACTCGCCCGGCGCATCAACGCCACGCGCGAGCAAGGCGCCACCCTGGCCTTGCTGGACGCCGTGGATGAAACCCAGTGCACCGCCCTTATTCCCCTGCTCGCCGCCCAGCTCTGCGCCGGCGGCCCGGCCTGGGCGGCCGGCCTGCCCGCTCCCGCCGCCACGCCGGAACCACCGGGTGGACGCACCGCCATTCTCTCCGGCGCGCTGGACCGCCAAACCCTGTTCCAGCTCGGCATCGCGCGGGATCAAATCCCCCTGCGCCAGCTCGACCCACAAGCCCCCGATGCCGAAGCCGCGCTCGCCTGGGCGGCAGCGCAGGAGCGCAACTTCATCATCTCCACCACCCTCCCGCCCGATAGGCGCGGCCCAGCCACAACACTGGCGGCGGACATCCTGGCCGACATCGCCGCCAGCCTCGCCGCCCAGGGGGTGAAGCACTTCGTCCTCGCGGGTAACGACACCGCCGCCATCATCCTGCGCCGCCTGGGCGTCGATACCCTGACGATCGGCGGCGAATGGGAAGGCCTGCCCTGGCTGCACGGCGCAGGTTACAAATTTTTACTCAAACCCGGCGGCTATGGCCGGCAACATCTTTTCCTCGGCGGATTTGGGCCACAGATACGCCTTAATAACCCGGCTGAATAACACCATGAACATCGAGACCCGTTTCCAGACCCAGGTCGAGCCTTCTGCCGGCGCCCCGCTGATCTCCGTGGTGGTGCCCGTGCATAACGAGGCCCCGAACCTCAAGCCGCTGATCACCGCCATCGGCGAAGCGCTCGCGGGGGTGGAACACGAGATCGTCTATGTCGATGACGGCAGTTCCGACGCCACCCCCAAGACCCTCGCCGAGCTTGCCGCCACCACGCCTGAGCTGGTGCGCGTACGCCACAAGAAGAGCTGCGGCCAAAGCGCGGCGGTCATCACCGGTGTCCGCGCGGCGCGCGGCACCTATGTCGCCACGCTGGACGGCGACGGCCAGAACGACCCCGCCGACATCCCCGCCATGCTCGCCGCCGCGCGCGACGCCGAGGAACGCGGCCCCCTGCCGGTGCTGATCGCTGGCCACCGCGTCAACCGGCGCGACAGCAGCTCCAAGCGCATCGGCTCCAAGATCGCCAACCGCGTCCGCTCCTACCTGCTGCAGGACGCCACGCCCGATACCGGCTGCGGCCTCAAGCTGTTCCGCCGCCAGGCCTTCCTCGAACTTCCGCATTTCGACCATATCCACCGCTTCCTCCCCGCGCTGTTCATCCGCGCGGGCGGGCAGGTCGTCTCCGTGCCGGTGCGCCATCACCCGCGCGCGCACGGGGCCTCGCACTACAATAACTGGCAGCGCCTTAAGGTCGGCATTGTGGACCTCTTCGGCGTCGCCTGGCTGCAACGGCGCTGGAAAGTGCCACAGATCGAGCCCACCGAATGAGCCAATCCCTGCCCCGCGCCGCCACCGCCGCCGTTGCCGCCAAGGCCCTGAAACCCGCGCTGATGGCGGGTGGCTTGATCGCCGTCGCCGCCGCCCTGCCGCTGGTCAGTAACGGCGCGGCGCAGACGGAGCTAACCAGCACCCTGGCCCAGGGCGGCTTGCGCGGGCAGAGTCTCTTCCTGCTGCTGGCCACCTTCCTCACCGCCATCGGCCTGCCCCGCCAAATCCCGGCCTTCGCCGCCGGCTACGCCTTCGGCCCCATTTACGGCACGGCCATCGCCCTCGTCTCCCAGGTTCTGGCCTGTAGCCTGGACTTCATCTGGGCCCGCGCCATCTGCCAGTCCTTCATCCGCCGCCGCTTCGTCGCCCGCCTCTCGCGCATCGACGCCACACTCTCCTCCCACCCCTTCATCACCACGCTCACGCTGCGGCTGATGCCCGTGGGCAATAACCTGGTCCTCAACCTGCTGGCGGGCCTCACCTCGGTACGGCTGCTGCCCTTCCTTACCGCCTCGGCCATCGGCTTTGTCCCGCAGACCGTGGTGTTCGCCCTGTTCGGCAAAGGCAGCGCCCCCAGCCATGAGCACCTGCTGCTCATCGGCGGGGCCATGTTCCTGGTCTCCGCCGTCCTCGGCGTCATCATTTTCCGCCGCGCCCGCCCGACGGCGTGACAACCTCCTCCCCCGAACCACATCCGGGCCTGAGCTTCCGGGCCTTCGTAGCTTTGGTCGCGGCGATCCAAACCGTGGTGGCCCTGGCCATCGACATGATGGTCCCCGCCCTGGGGCAGATCGCCCAGAGTATGCATCTGGGCGACGGCAATGCCCGCCAATGGATCATCACCAGCTTCGTGCTGGGCTTCGCCGCGGCGCAGTTGCTGTTCGGGCTGGCGGCGGACCGCTTCGGCCGCCGCCCCATCCTCATCGCCTCGCTGATGCTCTACAGCCTCGCCAGCTTCGTCGCCGCCCTTGCGCCCGGCTTTGCCTGGCTCCTCGCCGCACGGGCATTGCAGGGGGTTGGCGCCGCTGGCGCGCAGGTGCTGGTCGTCGCCATGGTGCGCGACTGCTACGCCGGACGGCGCATGGCGCAGGTCAACTCGCTCTCCTTCATGGTCTTTCTCGCCGCCCCCATCATCGCCCCCTCGCTCGGCCAGGCGGTGTTGCTCATCGCCCCCTGGCCCGCGATCTTCATCGGCCTCGGGCTATACGGCATGCTCATCACCAGCTGGGCCGCCCGCCGCCTGCCCGAAACGCAGCATTTATCAGACCGCTGCGCCATCAACTGGCGCGCCTTCTACGGCGCTGTGCGGCTAACCCTCGGTAACCGTACCGCGCTGGGCTACACCCTGGCGGGCATGCTGCTGCTCGGCTCCTGGCTTGGCTTCATCAACTCCGCGCAGCAGGTCTTTGCCGAGGTCTTCCACGTCCCTCGGCTATTCCCGCTTATCTTCGCCGCCTGCGCCGCCTGCATGGCCGTGGCGGCCCTGCTCAACGCCCGGCTGGTGGAACATCTGGGCATGCGCCGCCTGGCCCATGCGGCGCTGTGCGGCTTCATTGCCGTCGCACTGCTCCAGGCCTTCATCGCCCTTGGCGGCCATGCCGGGCTGCTGGCCTTCGCCCTCATCCAGGCCGCCATGATGTTCTGCTTCGGGTTGTTTACGGGCAATTGCGGCGCCATCGCCATGGAACCTCTCGGCCATATCGCCGGCACGGCGGCGGCGGTCCAGGGCTTCGTCAACATGCTCGGCGCGGCGCTTATCGGCTTCTGCATCGGCCAGTTGTTCAACGGCACAGTCCTGCCCCTGGCCATAGGCTTTGGCCTGTGCGGCATCGTCAGCCTTGCGGTCGCCGCCTTTACCGAGCGCGGCCGTCTTTTCCACCCCCAAACCATTCGCGACCTCTCGCCCTAATCTCCGCCGAAAAACGCGTCGATCACCGGCAAGGCGCGGGCCAAATCCAGCGTCCAGCGCCTGTGGCCGGGCTGCTCATCGGTTGGGTCCTCTTCCCCGAAGATCACGCCATAGCGCAGTTCCAGCGTGGCCAGCAGCGTGCTGTGAATACCGATATACGTGTTGCTGGATTCGATGGTGACAACGCTCGTTCCCGGCGCGCAGAACACGGCATTGTACAGCCCCGACCCGCCAAGAAACACAATCTCCCGCGCCGCCGCGAACATCGCGATCTGCACCTCCAGCGGATGATGCTCCGGTTCAACGGCCACAAATCCCCGCGCCTCCAGCTGCGCTGCAAGCTCCTCCTCGTTCTGCAGCGCCCGATAGCGTGGATTGGCCTTCGAGCGCGTCAGCCGTGAGACGAAGATCCGGGACGGATATCGCCCCGGCGCACGGTGCAGGGCCACAGCCTCAAAGGCGTTCGCCCGCTCCCAAGGCGAGATGGACATGTTCGCATCGGTATACTCCACCGTCATCACATCCCGGCACAGATAAGTCCGCCCCGGATGATGCGCCAGGATCTCCGCCTCCGCCACGCCGAGCACGCGCAGGAACTGGCGCTGCCACTCATTGCCCACATGGCAGAAAAATTTCCGCCCCTCGCCATAAGCCCGGTATTGCGAGATCTTCGGCAGCACGGTCGCGATCCACCGCCCCCAGGTGGCCGGCTCCAGCGGCGTCGCCAGAAACACCGGCTCATCAAGCCTCTCAACCCGATCAATCCCGCCGGTCAGCAACGCCAGCGCACCGTTATCCCTCCCGAGCACAGGCTTCGCCCCTGGAAACACCACATCAAAGAACGGGGCCTGATAGAAACTCAGATATTGTTCACGGAAGCGGCGCGCCTCGCAGCACCAATAGCCCTCCCGGCTGACAAGATTATTCGGGCCGAACAGCAGCACATCCTCCCGCCGCACGAGGTCGCTGCCATGGATATGCACCATGTCGGGCTGGACGAAACGCAAATTGCGCCCGGATAGATCGCACACCAATTCAGGCCGGTTGAAGGGCGTTTCAGATGGCGCTTCCAATTGCCGCACCAGCCCATACCCGTCCGGCGGCTCGCTCAGGGGCGCGCCCTGATACACGCGCAACGCAGCAGCGCCCGGCGCGAAATCATCCAGCCGGGTCAGAAAATTCTGCTCGATGAATTGCCCCTGATAAATGCCGTTTTGCTCGTTGCGGACTACAGTCGCGAGGAAACGCTGGTCGAACGCCTCACCGCTTTCCTCTTCCATGCGCGGCAAAGCGGCGAACTCCCGTTGCAACGCCTGCAAATGCTCCGCTCCCACGGCGAAATACCCATGAGCGTTGCTGCCCGGCCGCGTACTCTCCAACATGCGCTCATGCCAGTTGATCCGCGTTTTGATGTCCGCGAATTTCAGGTGCAAATTATACAGCCCGGCAAATACCGGCGGGACTGAGGCCGCGTGAAACCCCTCCGCCCAGCGCAGGGGCCGCGTTGTCAGCGCGGTCTTGTTCAGCGCCGCGGCACGCCTGCCAAACCGGCGCTGCACGCCAAAAATGCCCCCCTCCAGATCAAGCGGCGCATCCTCCGCCACTTCGATGACATCGATCCCCTGGCACGTCACGTAAGGCTGCTGATTACGCTCGACATAGGTTTTAAGGTCCATGCCCAAAGCCGGGTCGGGCACCAGAAACTCATCGACATCGCATCGCAGCACCACATCATGGCTGCGCAACAGCACACCGACCAGATCGGAGATCACCCCGGCCCGCAGCCCATCGTCATACGCCGCGTTAACCTCCCACAGATTGCCAATCTCAAAATCGGCAAAGAGCGGCTTCATGCCTTCATAAGTTACAACATGCAGGCTTGCCGCGCCAAACTGCCCGCCGTAATAACGATACCATAGGGGAAAGAAAAAACCGGCGGAGGTCGCATCCGTGATCACTGCGACTTTTTTCACTTACTCTACCTCGTACACCGCCAGGAACCCGTCCACCATTTCGTCTCTTGTCGCCGTTGGCTTTATCCCCTGGGTCAGCGTCTCCCACAGCCCGTCTTCGGTGCAGGCGCGGTATATGGCATCGGCCAATGCGCGCGCATCCCCCAGTTCGAACAGCAGCCCATCCACGCCATCGCTGATCCGCTCCGCAGGGCCGCCCGCGTTGGAGGCGATCACCGGCCGCCCGAAGCTCCACGCCTCAGAGATCACCAGGCAGAAGATCTCCCACCATATCGATGGCACCACCACCCAATCCACCCGCGCCATACGCGCGCGCAGCTGATCATGGTGATAAGACCCATTGAAGATCACATTGCGCTCGCCCAGAGGCAGCTTCTCCTCCGCCGCGAGGAAGTCCTCGATCTCGGCACGGCATGCGGGCGTCGCAAAGTGGAGGTTGTCGCCATTAATCTCCACGGAGAAATCCGTAAATCCGCCCGCGCGCAGCAGCGTTACCGCCCGCAGCAGCACCTGCAACCCCTTGGCATCCACCAGCTGGGCGAAGAACCCAAACCGGTTGCGCCGCTCCCCCTTCGAGGCCGCAGGCAGCCGCACGGAACGCGGCAACATCCCATTCGTCACATGCACGAATTTCGATTCATCAAGCCCCCATGCCGCATAATGCGAAATCATGAAGCGGCTCGGCGTGGTGAACACATCCACTGCCTCCAGATGCTGCTTCATCCACATCTCACGGATGAAGTAATGCTCCGGCGGACGCTCCGGCAGGCATTGGTGGCAACGCACGGCGGAGGCACGCATGCAGAGCGAGGCATCGGTCCGCCGCACCATGTGCCCATTGACCGGGCAGATGGCGAGGAACTCATGCGCGGTAAAAACGATCCTCACCTCGGGCAACACCCTGCGCGTCAACGTCAGCAGATCGATGCCCAGGGTCAGAAAATGGTGGAAATGCACCACATCCGGGCGGATGAGTTCAAGAAACTCCTTGAACGCCTCGACCAGCAGCACATTGCCGCCTTTCTCCCACGCATGGTCGTACTCCTGCGAGAGAAACAGGAACTCATTCGGCCGCCCATCGAAGCCCGTGATGCGCGCCCCGCTTTTGAACAGAGCGGGGCTGTTCTGGTCGGCCGAGGCCAGCAGATACGCCTCCACATCCGGCCGCTGCTTCAGCCCCTCAAACAGCTCGAAGGCGACCTGCTGCGCCCCACCGCGCACAAGTTCCGGGTGATACAGGCTGACGATCAGAACCTTCATGCCAGCGCCCCCGCCGCATGGAATGCCGGATGTGCGGGGGCTGACCCCAGCAGCTCGGCGCGCACCAGCTCGCCCCAGGTTTTGGTAAAGAGCCAACGGTTCACGGCGGAGCCGCCCTCATGCACGGGCTGGCGGATAGAGCCCTTGCCCTCCAGATGATACAGCCGCACATCGTGCAGCCAAGGCACGCACCCAGCCTCCAGACTCTTCAGGCACAAATCCGCATCCTCGTAATGGCCGAAGATATAATCCTCGGTGAAGCCCCCCAGCTCCTCGAACCAGCCCCGCGCAACGGAGATAAACGCGCCGGTTACCGCCGGCACCGGGCGCGGGCGCAAAAAGCGCGCGGTCTGCGGCGGCGCGCCCTTGCCGTAATGTTCCACGCGCAAAATGCTCGTCACGGGCCTGCGCCCGGGCGTCAGCTCCGGTGCGGTATCAACCTCGAAATACATGCCCGCATGCATCAGCGAACCGTCATCGTAATAGAGCGGCACGCCGAAGAGCCGCGTCTGCTCCTCTGCCCCCCCCTCCAGCACGGCGATATGTTTCTCCGCCCAATCCCGGTCATAGGGGAACACATCGGGGTTCATGATGAGCAAACGCGGGCTGGCAGCGTATTGGGCGGCCACGTTGTTGGCGGCCCCGAACCCGGCATTGGCGTTGAGCAGCACCAGCGTCATGCTGAGCCCATAGATCAGCGCACAGCGTTTCGCCTCGGCCAGCAGCCCCCCGGCAATCTCGGGGCTGTTGGAGACATAAATGAATTCGTAATCGCGCATCGCCGGATGGCGCGAGAACAGCGCCTGCTGCAGGAACAAATATTCCGGCTTGCCGTACAAGCAGACGATGATCGACGCCTTATAGCGCCCCCCCTGGGGGCCGAAACGCTCCACATAAGGCGCGTTCACGGCGCGGCGGGAGAGCATCTTGTTGAAATCTGCGAGCTGCTCGCCAATCCCCCCCTCGACCGAGGCGCTGGCGGCGTAATAGATCTTGCCCAGATATTGCGCCTGCGCCACCTGCCCCAGCGCGATATCGCGCATCGCATAATCGTCGGCGGTTTCCACCGTCACCATCATCGAGCGCTCCGCCCCGGATTTCAGGTGCAGCACCGCATTGCAGGACCCGCCCGAAAGCCGCCGCGCGGCATAGAGAAACCCCCAGAACCCGTAGGCGTGGGAGTTGCCCAGCCCCATCGCGCTCTCGGCATCCGGGCGGCGGATGCGCGCGAGGCTGGCGCCATCGAAGGAGACGGACCAGCCGGGGAAGAACAAATCGATGCTATCCAGCCGGTCCTGCGCGTCATTCACCCAGCCGACGATATAAATCCCGCCCGCCGGGGAAATGCGGATGGTATCGACCATCCCCACTGGCGGGCGCGGCTGCTCGGCCACCTGGTCCGGCTGCGCTGTCATAATCACGCGCCCTCGCGGCAGCACACCGGGGGCTACGATCAACCGCCCTTCGGTGCGGCCGAAGCGCTCATAATGCTCACGCCCGGAGCCGAACTTGCCCGCCGCCACGGCAACCAGCACGTCCGGGTTCAGGCGCAGATAGATTTCCTCGTCGAAGGCGGCGGCCTGATCCTGCCCGGATGCTGGCGGTACCGTCATTTTTTCTCCGGCGCGGGCGCTGCGTTAAGGTAGCCGAGCAGATCCCCAGCCTCTTGGAAGGTAAAGGCGCAGGGCAGGATACTGCCGTAATCCACGGTATAGCGCAGATGCCGAAGCAGCAGATGCGGCCCATCGGCGGAGAATGTGACCGTCTGCCCGGCGGGGATGGTCAGGCCCTCCAGCGGCTTGCCCGTGGCGTCCACCAGCTTGGAATCCCCTGCGATGCTGCAGGACACCCCCGTCAGCACATCGGTGTCCGAACCTTTGTTATGGATCTGGATAAACCCTTCGGTCCGCACATTCACTTTTTTGGTCTGCCAGACGGAACCATGGTCCAGCGTCACATCAATTTCGGCGAGGGCGAAGGTCGGGCTTGCCAGCAGCGGCAGCGCCAGAAGGAGGGGGCGGAGCTTCATGCCAGAGTCTCGTACTTCTCAAGTTGCCAGGACACCGGTTCTTTTGCCGCGAGGTCGTACCACTTGGCAACCAGCGGATGTGCGCGCACGGCTTCGCAATAGGCCTTTGCGGTTTCCCCCAAAGGCGGCGCGAAGGTGATGAACCGCGCCACGATCGGCGCGAACATCGCGTCAGCGGCGTTGAACGTGGCTCCGAACAGATACGGCCCGCTGGCACCAAACGCCGCGCGGGTCTCGCTCCAGATCGCCTCAACCCGCGCAACATCCGCGAGGCTCTCCGGCGTCTGCCCCAGCCCGGCATAATCGCGGCCCAGATTCATCGGCATGGCGATACGCAAATTGCGAAATCCGGCATGCATCTCGGCGGCGATGGCGCGGGCATGCGCGCGGGCGATACGATCCTCGGGCCACAGCGCCGGGTTAATCTCGGCGCAGTATTCCGCAATGGCGAGGCTCTCCCACACCCTGGCTCCCTCATGCTCCAGATACGGCACCGTGCCGGAGGGCGAAACCGCCTTCACCGCCGGGGAGTTGCCGCCCGCGAGCGGCACGAACACCTCCTCCGCCTCCAGCCCGGCAAGATGGACCATCAGCCAGCCACGCATGGACCAGGATGAGTAACGCGCCGTCCCCAAATAAAGCTTCGCCGCCATCAAACACTCCCCATCAATCGTGCGCCCTGGCGTAACACGCCCGGGCGCGGGTGCAAAAACCACATTCCCGTGCTAGCAGCGCGCCATGCTTACAGCCCCCGCAACCTGGGCCGGTCTTTCCCTGGCCCGCCCGCTCGTCATGGGCATTCTCAACGTCACGCCCGACTCCTTCTCCGATGGCGGACGCCACGCCGCCCCCGAGACCGCCATCGCGGCGGGCCGGCGCATGCTGGCCGAGGGCGCGGACATTCTGGACATTGGCGGCGAAAGCACCCGCCCCGGCTCCGCCGCCGTGCCGCCGGAGGACGAAATCACCCGCATCCAGCCGGTCATCCGCGCCTTGGCGGCCGAGGGCGCGGTCATCTCGGTGGACACCCGCAACGCCCCCACCATGGCGGCGGCGCTCGATGCCGGAGCGCGCATCATCAACGACGTCTCCGCCCTGCGCCACGACTCCGCCGCCCTGCCTCTGGTAGCGGCGCGCAACTGCCCGGTCATCCTGATGCACATGCGCGGCACGCCGGACACGATGAACAACCTCGCCACCTACGATGACGTGGCAGCGGACGTCGCCGCCGAGCTGCTCGCCGCGCGCGCCGCCGCCCTGGCCGCCGGGGTGAAGCCCGAAAACATCTGCCTCGACCCCGGCCTCGGCTTCGCCAAGCGCGGGGCGCAGAACGTCGAGCTGCTGCGCGCCACACGGCGTCTCGCCGGGCTTGGCCATCCTTTTCTCGTCGCCCTCTCGCGCAAGCGTTTCCTGGGCGAGATCAGCGGCGAGGCCGAGGCCGCCAAGCGCGATCCTGAATCCCTGGCGGCGGGGCTGTTTGCCGTTGCGCGGGGCGCGCATATACTCCGGGTCCATGACGTGGCGGGCACCGTACGGGGCTTGCGCGTCTGGCAGGCTTTAAATGCGAGAGATGATGACTGACACGGTAAAGCGCCGGCTCTTCGGCACGGATGGAATTCGCGGCACCGCCAACACCGCGCCGATGACGCCCGAAATCGCCCTCAAGCTCGGCCAGGCCGCCGGGCTGCTGTTCACGCGCGGCAACCATCGCCACCGCGTCATCATCGGCAAGGACACGCGGCTCTCCGGCTACATGCTGGAACCCGCCCTCACCGCCGGGTTCATCTCGGCGGGCATGAATGTCACGCTCGCCGGCCCGCTGCCCACCCCGGCCATCGCCATGCTCACCCGCTCGCTGCGGCTGGATCTCGGCGTGGTCATCTCCGCCTCGCACAACCCGTACGAGGATAACGGCATCAAACTCTTCGGCCCGGACGGCAACAAACTCTCCGACGAGATGGAGCTGGAGATCGAGGAGCTGATGTCGCAGGACCTCTCGGACCGCCTCGCCGCCCCCGCCAAGCTCGGCCGCGCCTCCCGTCTGGTGGACGCACCGGGCCGCTATATCGAAGCGGCGAAATCCTCGCTGGAACGCGGTCTGCGGCTGGATGGCCTGCGCATCGTGCTCGATTGCGCCAATGGCGCCGCCTACAAGGTCGCCCCGGCGGCATTGTTCGAGCTGGGGGCCGAGGTCATCCCCCTCGGCGTCACCCCGGACGGCTTCAACATCAACCGCGACGCCGGCTCCACCGCCCCGCGCCAGCTCTGCGAGGCGGTGCTGGAACACGGCGCGCATCTCGGCATCGCGCTGGACGGCGACGCCGACCGCGTCATCCTGGCCGACGAACAGGGCGAAATCATCGACGGCGACCAGATCCTCGGCCTCATCGCGCGGGACCTGCACGCCCAAGGCCGGCTCACCGGCGGCGGCATCGTCGCCACCGTGATGTCCAATCTCGGGCTGGAGCGTTTCCTCGCCGGGCTGGGGCTGAAGCTGCACCGCACCAAGGTGGGCGACCGCTACGTGGCCGAGGCGATGCGCGAACTCGGCATCAATTTGGGCGGCGAGCAGTCCGGCCATGTCATCCTCTCGGACTTCGCCACCACCGGCGACGGTCTGGTGGCCGCGCTGCAAGTGCTGGCGGTGCTGGTGCGCTCCGGCCAGCGGGCTTCCGAGGCCTGCCGCGTCTTCGCCCCCCTGCCGCAACTGCTTCGCAATGTCCGCTATGCCGGCGCCTCTCCGCTGGCCCTGCCGCATATCCAGGCCGCCATCGCCACCGCCGAGCTGCGCCTGAACGGCGCGGGCCGCGTGCTCATCCGCCCCTCGGGCACCGAACCGCTGATCCGCGTGATGGCCGAGGGCGAGGATTCCGTGCTGATCAACGAAATCGTCTCCGGGCTGTGCGAGACCATCGCCGAAGCCGCGGCATGAAGCGCGTTCTCACCATCGCCGGGTCGGATTCCGGCGGCGGCGCGGGCATCGAGGCGGATATCAAGACCATCACCGCCCTCGGCGGCTATGCCTGCACCGCCATCACCGCCCTCACCGCGCAGAATACGCTCGGCGTGGCGGGCGTGCATCCCATCCCGGCTGAGTTCGTGAAACTCTGCATCGAGACGGTGCTGGCCGATATCGGCGTGGACGCCGTCAAACTCGGCATGCTGACCAACGAGGCCATCATCCGCGCCGTGGCGAGCGTACTGCCCGCCAACGTCCCCATCGTGCTGGACCCGGTGATGGTCGCCACCTCCGGCGCGGTGCTATTGCCCGACGGCGCCATCGCCGCACTGAAGGACGAGCTGCTGCCCCGCGCCACGCTGGTCACCCCCAACCTGCCGGAAACCGCCAAGCTGACCGGACTGCCGGTGGGCAGCGAGGATGAACGGATCGCCGCCGGGCGCGCGCTGCTGGCGCTGGGCGCCAAGGCCGCGCTGATCAAGGGCGGCCATGGCGACGACGAGAGGCTCACCGATTATCTGGTCACGGCCGAAGCTGTGGAGGCCATCTCCCTGCCCCGGCTGCACAGCCGCAACACCCACGGCACCGGCTGCACCATGGCCTCGGCCATCGCCACCGGGCTGGCGCAAGGGCTTACGCTGTTGGACGCCGCAAACCGCGCCCGGCATTATTTGCAGGAGGCCATCCGCACCGCGCCGGGCTTCGGGGCCGGGCACGGGCCGGTCAATCATCTGGCCAAGCCCCTTTAACCCACAATTAAATTTTTCTCAGCAATAAGCGGGCAACTTTTCCTTGCACAAGGTTGCCCCGACGCATGCCCTCTCCGAATCCCCTTTCAGACCGGCTGAATTTCCTCAACCTGGGGCCACAGGCCCAGGCCCGGCTGCGGGGGATGAAATCCATCGTCATGTCCGCCCTCCCCGGCGCGTTGGACACTTTTTACGCCAAGCTGCGGACCGTGCCGGAAACCGCCAAATTCTTCCCCGACGAAGCACTGATGCGCCACGCCAAGGGCAAGCAGCACGGGCACTGGGACCTCATCACCGACGGCCAGCTGGACGAACGCTACGCCCGGGCCGTGACGCATGTGGGCGAGGTGCATGCGCGCATCGGGCTGGAGCCGCGCTGGTATATCGGCGGCTACACCATCGTGCTGGAGCGGCTGATCAGCGCCGTCGTCACCGCGCGCTGGCCCAAGCCCCGCTTCGGCCGCAAGACGCCGGATGCCAAAATACTCATCGAGGACATCGCCACCCTCATCCGCGTCACCTTCCTGGACATGGACATGGCGATCTCCGTCTATCTCGAAGCCTCGGAGCGCCGCCGCCTGGAGGTTGAGGACAAGGCCCGCGCGGAGGCCGAAGGCATCATCGCCGCGATGAACGAAGCCACCGCCGCACTGGCCAAGGGCGACCTCACCCACCGCCTCGGCAACAACATCCCGCCGCAATACGGGCAACTGCGCGCCAGCTTCAACCACGCCATGGAAAAGCTCACCTCCACAATGGCGGACCTACAGGCCAGTTCTCACGCCATCGACAGCAGCATCGAGGAAGTCGCCGCCGCGGCGGAGGACATGTCCCGCCGGACGGAAGGCCAAGCCGCCAGCCTGGAGCAAAGCACCTCCGCGCTGAACGAGCTGACAACAGCCGTGCGCCAAACCGCCGAGGGCGCCACCCAGGTCAGCAACGCGGTGAAGGCCGCCAATATCGGGGCCGAGGAATCACGCAGCGTGGTAACCGAGGCCGGGACGGCGATGGGGCAGATCGAAGGCTCCTCGCGCGAGATCGGCAATATCATCGGGCTGATCGACGAAATCGCCTTCCAGACGAATCTGCTGGCGCTGAACGCCGGGGTGGAGGCCGCCCGCGCGGGCGATGCCGGGCGCGGCTTCGCCGTCGTCGCCTCGGAGGTGCGGGCCCTGGCGCAACGCTCGGCCGACGCCGCCAAGGCCATCAAATCGCTCATCTCCACCTCCTCCGCCCAGGTGGAGCAGGGCGTGGCACTGGTGCGGCGCAGCGGCCAGTCGCTTCAGGGCATCGGCAACAATGTCGCCGAGATCGACGGGCTGGTCGCCAACATCGCGGGTAATACGCGGAGCCAGTCCGCCGGGCTGGCCCAGGTGAACGAGGCAATGACCCAGATGAGCCACGCCGTGCAGCAGAATGCGGCCATGGTCGAGGAAACCAGCGCCTCCATGCACTCCCTGCGCCGCGAAATCATCACCCTCAACCGCGCCATCGCCACCTTCAAGGTGACGCAGGCATCGCCCTCCCGGCCAGCCTTCGCGCACATCACGGGCAAATGCCGTGAACTGGTGGATTAGGACGCGACGTTAGGCCGGTAAGCGGTCGCGAACTGCCTCACCGCATCCTCGATCTCGGCCTCGGAGAGCAGCACCGGCCCACCTGCCGCCAGCGAGAGCGTGTATTGCTGCGCCAGCACCTCCAGCTCCGTGGCGGCGGCCAGGGCGGCGTTCACGTCCCGCCCGGTGGCGATGCCGCCATGGTTCTCCATCAGGCAGGCCGTCCGCCCCTCCAGCGCCGCAAGCACATGGGCCGAAAGCTCCGCCGTGCCGAACAGCGCATAGGCCGCGCAGCGCAGCGGCGCGCCGCCGAACCGGGCGATCATGTAATGGCAGGCCGGGATCTCCCGCCGCGCCATGGCCAGACCCGTGGTATAGGGCGCGTGATGATGCACCACCCCGCCCACTTCCAGCCGGGCCAGGTAGATATCCAGATGAAACCGCCACTCCGATGACGGGCGATACCGCCCCTCATAAGAGCCATCCGGCTTCAGCAGCGGGATCATCTCCGGCGTCAGGCTCTCATAGGGCATGGCGGAGGGGGTAATCAGAATCCCCTCCTCGGTCCGCAGCGAGACATTGCCCGACGTCCCCGCCGAAAGTCCCCGCGCCGCCATCTCCCGCGCGGCGGCAATCAACTGTTCACGCGCCGAGAGCATCAATTCGCCTCGGCCGGAGCAAAATGCAGGTCCGGCGTAATACCCACCGCGCTGCCATCCCAGCTCAGGCTCAGCGCTGCCTTCTGCGTGGCGGCACTCGCAAAACTCTTCGCCTTACAGGCAGCATCAGCCTTGTCGGCGGGCACATACTCCACCTGCGCCGTGGCGAAGCTGCCGCCGCGCGCCAGCGAGTCGATGCCCAGCAGCACCGCCTGATCCACTTTCCGCAGTCCGCAATTCGCGTTCGGGTCCAAGGTCTGGCGCAGATCGCTGGCCTTCAGCACCGGCGAGAGGCTGATCTGCCCGCCGGAAGGAATGGAAACCAGGAAGAGCGACGTATCCGTCTCCCCCTGCCCGGTATAGCCATACAAGCAGAGGAAGCGCGCCCGCCCCTGCGGGTTCAGTGAAAGGCAATGCTCCATCGCCCCGCCCGGATACCAGCGGCTCAACACCCAGCCATTGCCATCCTTATGGAACAGAATACCGCCGCCGAAATTCGTGGCATGCGGCTCAAAACTGCCCTGGTAGGAGACATACGCCTCATCCGCATCCGCGCCGGTCAGGTGGCCATAGATGACATCGGTGAGCGTAATGCCAATCCCCATGCCCGCCCCGCCGTAATCCTGGCTCGGATAGCCCGGCAGGCTCTGGCAGCTATGGGCATAGCCCTCTGCCCCGCCGCCCGCGCCACCGCAAACCAGCGGCAGAAACGCCGCCTGCTCATCGCCGGTCAGTCCACGCGGGTCGAAGTTCACCGCCACACCGGGCTGGCTCTCCCCGCCATGCCGGGGCCAAAGCTTATACGCCCCCACGCCGATGGCGAGCAGGAGCAGGAGCAAAACGACCAGGCGCTTCATAAGATCCTCCGAACAGCGATTCGTTTGGCATTTGCCCTTTTTCCAAAGCCGGGTAAATATCGACACAATCCAAGGTTTTAGCGGAGGCCGACAATCATCCTCAGACGTGTGCTGTTGCTTGGCGCCTTGGCCCCCCTCGCGGGCTGCGCCTCGCTGCGCGCCCCAGGCTCAGACCTGCCGCCCTTGCCCCCGTTGCCGCCCGGCCCCTACCGCCTCGGCCCTGGCGATGTGCTGAATTTACGCATCTACAACCAGCCCCAACTCTCCGGCTCCTACAATGTGGATGACAGCGGCAATATCAGCCTGCCCTTGCTCGGCTTGGTCCGCGCCCAGGGCCGCAGTACCGACGACCTTTCCACCGCCATCGCCAACGCCTTGCAAAACAACGGGCTTATCCTGCACCCCAGCGTGGCGGTGGAGATCACCACCTACCGCCCCTTCTACATTCTGGGCGAGGTAAACACCCCCGGCCAATACCCATTCCGCCCGGGCATGACGGCCCTGACCGCGATTTCCATCGCCGGAGGCTTCACCTACCGCGCCTGCCAGGACTATGTGGGAGTGACGCGCAATACCGGCAGCGCTCCTGCCCAATATCGCGCCCCACTTTTTGCATTGGCGCAACCCGGCGATGTCATCACGGTTTTTGAGCGGCGGTTCTAGGCAGATCACCATCGCGGCGGCGGCCGCCGGCTTCCTCACCTTCACCAATATGTGGTGCACCCAGGCGCTGCTGCCGGTGCTTGGCACCGCCCTGCACGCCACCCCGGCGCAAACCGGCCTCACCGTCACCGCCCCGCTTGCCGCCACCGCCGCCATGGCCCCGCTCATCGGCGCCATTTCAGACCGGTATGGGCGCAAGCGCTTCATCGCCGGGGCGGCGCTGCTGCTGGTCATCCCCACGCTGCTGGCGGCGGCCTCGGTCAACCTGCCCATGCTCATCGCCTGCCGCTTCGCCCAGGGGCTGCTGCTGCCATTCATCTTCATCGTCACCATCGCCTATATGGGCGACGAGCTGGCAGGCATGGCCGTCACCCGGCTCGCGGGCATCTACACGGCGGGCACCATCATGGGCGGCTTCTCGGGCCGGTTCATCGCGGGCCTGGCCACCGAGGCCTTCGGCTGGCGCGCGGCCTTCATCTGCATCGGGCTGGTCACGCTGGCGATGGCCCTGGTCGTGTCCGCCCTACTGCCCAAGGAGCGCAACTTCAAACCCGTGCACGGCATTGGCGGGGCGCTGCGCTCCTTCCCCGCGCATCTGAGCAACCCGCGTTTGCTCGCCACCTACGTGGTCGGGTTCGGGGTGCTGTTCAGCCTGGTCACGGTGTTCACCTTCATCAATTTCCGCCTCGCCGCAGCCCCCTACCATCTCGGCCCGGCGGCTTTGGGGGGCATCTTCGTGGTGTATCTGGGCGGCGTGGCCGTCAGCCCCGTGGCCGGGCGGCTCGCCGCCCAATACGGCCACCGCCCGGTGATGGCGGCGGCATTGCTGCCGGTCTTCGCCGGGCTGGCGCTCACTTTAGCGCAACCGCTCTGGGCCATCGGGCTGGGGCTGCTGCTCATCTGCAGCGGGCTGTTCACGCAGCAATCCATCGCCACCGGCTATACCAGCCTCTCCGCCCGCACGGCCAAATCCACCGCCGTGGGGCTGTATGTCACCTGCTATTATGTCGGCGGCAGCATCGGCGGCACGCTGCCCGCCGGGGTTTGGCACAGCAGCGGCTGGCCGGGCTGCGTGGCGGTCACCGCCGCGATGCAACTCCTGGCCTTCGCCGTCGCCATGCTGTTCTGGCGGCCCTTAGGCCCCCGCGCCTAACCCATCGCCTCCAGCGCACCGAGCGACTCAGGCAAAATCTGCCCACCATCCACGGCAATGCTCTGACCGGTGATGTACGCCGCCTCCTCGGACGCCAGGAACAGCGCCGCATTGGCGATATCCTCCGGCGTACCCAGCCGCTTCATCGGGATGGAGGCCTCCATCGCCGCGATGTACTCGGGCCCGTTCCCCTCCAGCCCCTCGGTGAAGATATTCCCCGGCAGTACCGCGTTCACGGTGATCTTCTTCGGCGCCAACTCGATGGCGGCGGTCCGCATGAACCCCAACTGCCCGGCCTTGGACGCCCCATAATGCGCCCAGCCCGGATACCCCGTGATCGGCCCGGTGATGGAGGAGGTGAGGATGATCCGCCCGCTCCCCGCCTTGGTCATGGCCGACAGCACCGCCGAAACCGAGAGAAACGCGCTGCGCAGATTGGTGTTGATGACATGGTCGAACTCCGCCGGCGTCATCTCGGAAAGCTTGGCCGCTGGAAAGATGCCCGCATTGGCGCAGAGGATGTCGATCCCCCCGAATCGGCTCACCGCCGCCTCGGCCATGGCCGCACAGCCCTCGGGCGTCGCCACGTCCGCTGCCCACCCCGCCGCATGCGGGCCGATCTCCGCCGCCACCTTGTCGGCATCCGCCTGGCTGCGCGAGACCGCGAGCACGTTGATCCCCGCCCGCCCGAAGCGCAACGCGATCCCGCGCCCGATTCCGCGCGTGGCGCCGGTCACGATGACGGTTTTACCTTGCAAAGATTTCAGCATACGAACTCCTAAGGCTGTGCGGCCCGCGTAAATGTGGTAACTCCAACATATGCATGATGCAGGTACAACACCCATAATCAAGCGGAATTTGCGGGAGGCGCCAGAGCATGAAACCAGATAAATCAGCCCGGCAGGAGAAAATCCTCGCCACGCTGGAAACCTCCCCCAGCCTGCGCGTGGCGGAACTGGCCCAAACCCTGGGCGTTTCCACCGAGACCATCCGCCGCGACCTCGACCAGATGACCAGCGCCGGGCTGCTCAACCGCACCTATGGCGGCGCTGTCCGCCCACTGCACTCCGAGCCGACAGTTGCCGAACGCCACACCATGTTCGTGACCGAACGCCAGCGAATCGCCCGCGCCACCCTGCCCTTGCTGCGCGACGCACGGGTGCTGATCCTCGGCTCCGGTTCCACAACCGTGCATGTGGCGCATGAGATCGCGGCCAAGCTGAAGGACCTCATGATCATCACCCATTCCTTCGGCGTGGCGGCGGCGCTCTCGGCCAACCCCACCATCAAGATTCTGATGCTCCCCGGCGAGTATCACGCGGGCGAAGGCACGCTGCTCGGCGGCCACACCATCGCGTTTCTGCAAAACCTCTACGCCGACTGCACGGTGCTGGGCGCCAGCGGCCTCTCGGAAGAAGGCCCCACCGACGCCCTGCCCGAAAGCTCGGCCGTGTACGCCACCATGACAATGCGCGCCCCGCGCAGCCTGGTGGTGGCCGACCATTCCAAATTCAACCGCCTGTTCACGGCGCGCTACACCGATTGGCGGCGCATCGGCCATCTGGTGACCGACCAGCCCCCCGAAGGCGCAATGGCCGCGCAACTCGAACGCAGCGGCACCAGCGTGGTGCTCGCCTAACAAAAACGGCCGGAACGCTCTCGCGCTCCGGCCGTTTGCTTTTAAGCGTTACCGCTTACTTGTCGCGGAAATAGGTTTCCTTGGCCTCGATGGCCGCCTGCGCAGCGGCCAGACGCGCCACCGGCACGCGGTAGGGCGAGCAGGAGACATAGTCGAGCCCGACGGATTCGCAGAACGAGATGGAGGCCGGGTCGCCGCCATGCTCGCCGCAGATGCCGAGCTTCAGCTTGTCCTTCTTCGCGCGGCCCTTCTCGGCGGCAATGCGCACCAGCGCGCCCACGCCGTCCACGTCGATGGACACGAACGGATCCTTCGGCAGCACACCCTGCTCCACGTAAGCCGGCAGGAACTTGCCGGCGTCGTCACGCGAAAGGCCGAACGTGGTCTGCGTCAGGTCGTTGGTGCCGAAGGAGAAGAAGTCAGCAGCCTCGGCGATCTGATCAGCGGTGAGCGCCGCGCGCGGCAGCTCGATCATGGTGCCGATGGAGTATTCGACGCTCTTGCCGGTCTCCTCGAACACCGCCTTGGCGGTGCGCTCCACCTGGGCGCGGGTGATGTCCAGCTCGCGCTTGGTGCCCACCAGCGGGATCATGATCTCCGGCACCGGAGCCTTCGCGGTCTTGGCGACCTCGATGGCCGCCTCGAAGATCGCACGGGCCTGCATCTCGTAGATCTCCGGGTAGGTCACGCCCAGGCGGCAGCCGCGATGGCCGAGCATCGGGTTGGCCTCGGAGAGCTCCTCGGCGCGGGCGCGCAGCGAGGCGACATCCATGCCCAGCATGTCCGCCACTTCCTTCATCTCGCCCTCGGTGTGCGGCAGGAACTCATGCAGCGGCGGGTCGAGCAGACGGATGGTGACCGGCAGGCCTTCCATGATCTTGAACAGCGAGATGAAGTCCTCGCGCTGGAAGGGCAGCAGCTTGTCCAGCGCCACGCGGCGGCCGGCCTCGTCCTTGGCCATGATCATCTGCCGCACCGCGCCAATGCGGGTGGGGTCGAAGAACATGTGCTCGGTACGGCACAGGCCGATGCCCTCGGCGCCGAACTTGCGGGCGGTCTCGGCGTCCAGCGGGGTCTCGGCGTTGGTGCGCACCTTCAGGCGGCGGATCTCGTCGGCCCAGCCCATCAGCGTGCCGAAATCGCCGGAGAGCTGCGGCTCGATCATCTTCACGGAACCCGCGAAGACTTCGCCGGTTGCGCCGTCGATGGTCAGGATCTCGCCCGCGCGGATGGTCACGCCATTGGCGGAGAGCGTCTGCGCGCTGTAATCCACGGAGACGCCACCGGCGCCGGCCACGCAGGGGCGGCCCATGCCGCGGGCCACCACGGCGGCGTGGCTGGTCATGCCGCCACGGGTGGTGAGAATGCCGCGAGCGGCGTGCATGCCGTGAATGTCCTCGGGGCTGGTCTCGATACGGACCAGGATCACCGACTCACCCTTCTGCGCGCGCAGCTCGGCCTCGTCGGCGGAGAACACGACAGCGCCGGACGCAGCGCCCGGCGAGGCGGGCAGGCCCTTGGAGAACTGGGTCTTCTCGGCCTTCGGGTCCAGGGTGGGGTGCAGCAGCTGATCAAGCGCGGCCGGGTTCACGCGCATCACGGCGGTGTTGCGGTCGATCAGCCCTTCATTGGCCATCTCCACGGCGATGCGCAGAGAGGCGGCGGCGGAGCGCTTACCCGAGCGGGTCTGCAGCATGTACAGCTTGTTCTGCTGCACGGTGAACTCGATGTCCTGCATGTCCTTGTAATGCGTCTCAAGGATCTCGCGGACCTTCTTCAGCTCGGCATAGGCCTCCGGCAGCGCGGCTTCCATGCTCACTTCGCCCGGCTTGGCGTAAACCTGGGAGAGCGGGCGCGGGGTACGGATGCCGGCCACCACGTCTTCGCCCTGGGCGTTGACGAGGTACTCGCCGTAGAACTCGTTGAGGCCGGTGGAGGGGTCGCGGGTGAAGCACACGCCGGTGGCGCAATCCTCGCCCATGTTGCCGAACACCATGGCCTGCACGTTCACCGCCGTGCCCCAATTGGCCGGGATGTCATGCAGACGGCGGTACACGTTGGCGCGCGGGTTCATCCAGGAGCCGAACACGGCGCCGATCGCGCCCCAGAGCTGGTCCTGCGGGTCCTGCGGGAACGGGCGGCCGATCTCTTCGGCGACCATCGCCTTGTAGCCTTCCACCACGCGCTGCCAGTGCTCCGGCGTCAGCGCGGTGTCCTCGACCACGTCGGCGTCCAGCTTCACGTGCTCGATGATCTCCTCGAAGCGGTGATGGTCCACGCCCAGCACCACGGAGCCGTACATCTGGATGAAGCGGCGGTAGGAATCCCACGCGAAGCGCGCATCGCCCGAGCCAACGGCCAAGCCGAGCACGGTGGTGTCGTTCAGGCCGAGATTCAGCACGGTGTCCATCATGCCCGGCATGGAGACGCGCGCGCCCGAGCGCACGGAAACCAGCAGCGGCTTGTCCTTGTCGCCGAACTTACGGCCGACAGCCTCTTCGATGCGCGCCAGGGCGGCATCCACCTGCGCCTTCAATTCGGCGGGGTAGTTGCGGCCGTTATCGTAATAGGCCGTACAGACTTCGGTGGTGATGGTGAAGCCGGGGGGCACGGGCAGGTTGATGCTGGCCATCTCGGCGAGGTTGGCACCCTTGCCGCCCAGCAGGTTGCGGAGCGAGGCATTGCCATCATTCACCCCTGCGCCGAAGTTATAAACCCATTTCGTCATACCCAACTCCTAACCTTCAACCCTGGAGAAATCAGCTATTT
>DAIDJU010000177.1 GCA_027451225.1 Acidocella sp.
GCGGACGAAGCTAATCGCGGTTTTTGATCGCGGCTGTGCGGATCAGCACTAGCAGCACTGCCAGCAACTCGCCGCCGTTCAGCCAGACGGAAATTTTGTGCCAGAAACTGAACCCGGCGGAGTCATTCGCCGCCTTCAGCACATCCATATGCGGCAGCAGCCAGAGCAGCGCCCAGGCGGTGATGAGCATCACCCCGCCCGGTACAGCCGCCGCCAGAGTCCGGCGTTGCAGCAGAAGCCCCAGCAGCGCCAGCCCGGCGCTGCCCAGCATGAAGCCGTAATACCAGGGGAAGGCGGCGCGGATGAACCCGCCCGCCACTGGCAGCGGCAGGTGGGTGAACACCAGCGGCGCCATCACCGCGCCGAAGAACAGCATCCCGCCAGCCAGGATTCCGAGGCCCAGAATGGCCAGGATGCTGCCCCAGGCGCGCATTAGTAGCGGTACAGCTCGTGCTTGAACGGCCCCTGGACCTCAAGGCCCAGATACTCCGCCTGCTTCGCCGAGAGCTTGGTCAGCGTGGCGCCGACCTTGGCGAGGTGCAGGGCGGCGACCTTCTCGTCCAGATGGCGGGGCAGCACGTACACCTTGTTCTCGTACTTGCCTTCGGGCGCGGTCCACAGCTCGATCTGCGCCAGCACCTGGTTGGTGAAGCTGGCGGACATCACGTAGCTCGGGTGGCCGGTGGCGTTGCCGAGGTTCACCAGGCGGCCCTCGGAGAGCACGATCAGGCGCTTGCCGTCGGGGAAGACGACCTCGTCCACCTGCGGCTTCACGTTGTCCCATTTCAGGTTGCGCAGGGACTCGATCTGAATCTCGCTGTCGAAATGCCCGATGTTGCAGACGATGGCGCGGTGCTTCATCGCGCGCATGTGGTCGAGGGTGATGACGTCCACATTGCCGGTGGCGGTCACGAAGATGTCGCCACGCGGGGCGGCGGCTTCCATGGTCACCACCTCGTAGCCTTCCATCGCGGCCTGGAGGGCGCAGATCGGGTCGATCTCGGTCACCAACACGCGGCAGCCGGCATTGCGCAGGCTGGCGGCGGAGCCCTTGCCGACATCGCCAAAGCCGGCGACCACGGCGACCTTGCCGGCCATCATCACGTCCGTGCCACGGCGGATGCCGTCCACCAGGCTCTCACGGCAGCCATACAGGTTGTCGAACTTCGACTTGGTGACGGAGTCGTTGACGTTGATGGCGGGGACCTTCAGCTCGCCCTTGCGCTCCATATCCCACAGGCGATGCACGCCGGTGGTGGTCTCCTCGGAGAGGCCGCGCACATTGGCCAGCAGCTCGGGATACTTGTCGTGCATCAGGGTGGTGGCGTCGCCGCCATCGTCCAGGATCATGTTCGGGGTCCAGCCGTCCGGGCCGGTGATGGTCTGGTTGATGCACCACCAGAACTCGTCCTCGCTCATGCCCTTCCAGGCGAAGACCGGGATGCCCGCGGCGGCGATGGCGGCGGCGGCGTGGTCCTGCGTGGAGAAGATGTTGCAGGAGGACCAGCGCACGGAAGCGCCCAGCGCCGTCAGCGTCTCGATCAGCACGGCGGTCTGGATTGTCATGTGCAGGCAGCCGACGATGCGCGCGCCCGCGAGCGGCTTGCTGGCCCCGAATTCCTGGCGCAGCGCCATCAGGCCCGGCATCTCGTCCTGGGCCATCTCGATCTCCTTGCGGCCCCACTCGGCCAGGGAGATGTCCTTGACCTTGTAGTCCAGCACCGCGGCGTCAGCCATATTGCAATCCTCTCAGAGCAAAAATTCTGCTGTCGCTCTTATTCCCTTGAGGCCGCGCTGCCAACACCGGGAGGTTGTTCAGGGCGGGCCGGAAGGGCCGTAAACCTGCGCGGTCAAGGGCAGGGTGGCGCCGTCCTTAAACTCAAGCGTGAGGGGGATTTGCCCGCCGACACGCATTTTCGGGTCCATGCACATCAGGTGGTAGCTGCCTTCGGCGAGAGCCAGCGCGCCATGCGCCGGGATGGGAATGGCGGAGACGTTCATCATCGTGGAGGTGCCGCTGCTGTCCATGCTCTGGTGCAGCATCAGCATGGAGCAGGCGGGGGAGGTGGCGCCGGTCAGCATGGCCGGGGTGTCGCCCTTGTTCGGCAGGGTTAGGTAGACCCCTGCCGGGAGGTCGGGCAGCAGATACCGCACCCAGGCGTTTTGCGCCGTGATGCCCGGAGGCGTGCCCGCCAGGGCCAAGCCGGGCAGCGCCGCCAATGCGCCCAGCCATAGGGCTAATCCTGCTTTATTCATGCCCGTTTCCTTATTGTTCGGCTTGCCGCCGGTTTATAACAAGAGATTGCCTTGTTCCGGCCGTGCGCGCAAAACGCATGGGCCATGGAATACCCCCGCTACGCCGACGCCGCCCGCGCCACCCGCCGCATGTTCATCCGCGACCTCATGCTCGCTGCCAGCATCGGCGTGCATCCGCATGAGCATGAGGCCCGCCAGCGCATCCGCATTAACCTGGACCTCAGCGTGTTGGATGACGGCGCGCAGCAGTTCTCCCGCGTGGCCGTGGGAGCAGATGAGTTGGGCCGGGTGGTGGATTACGAGACCATCGTGAACGATGTCCGCGCCACGGTGGCCTCGGGCCATGTGCAGTTGGTGGAGACTTTGGCCGAGCGTCTGGCTGAAATCTGCCTGGCGGATGAGCGTGTCCGGCTGGTCCGGGTCTGTGTGGAAAAGCTGGATGTGTTCCCCGATGCCGCCGCCGCGGGTGTTGAGATCGAGCGCCGCAACACTTAGTTTTCCACTGCCTTGATTTGCCTTGGAGTCAAGGGTTTTTGGGGTGATTTTGATACGTGTTCGAGTCGCGTATTTTTGGAAAATATCTGGCAAATTCAGAGTGTTAATCGCTAGTAACAAAGTTGATGGGCAATTTATGGCCGCATGCGGGCCTAATCGGGTTGTCCCGGCTCTTGGCGCAGTGTCCACATACTTATCCACAGGGTTATCACGATGACTGTGGATAAGCCGGAAGTGGTTGGAGTCGAGGTCATTGAGGCGGCGCTGAAGACCATGCCCGGCAACCCTGGCGTGTACCGAATGCTCGATGCCAAGGGGGCGGCGCTGTACGTTGGCAAGGCGCGGAACCTGAAGAAGCGGGTGGTTTCCTACACCCAGCTGGCCCGTTTGCCGGAGCGCCTGCGCCGGATGGTGGCGGACACGGTCTCGATGGAGATCGTCACCACCCACACCGAGGCCGAGGCGCTTCTGCTCGAAGCCAATCTTATCAAAAGATTGCAGCCTCGTTACAACATCCTGCTGCGGGACGATAAATCCTTCCCCTGGCTGATGCTGAGCGAGGATCATCCCTTTCCGCAACTGGCCAAGCACCGGGGGGCGCATACGCGTAAGGCCAGCTATTGGGGGCCGTTCGCCTCGGCATGGTCGGTCAACCAGACCGTGCAGGCCCTGCAGCGCGTGTTTCTGCTGCGCACCTGCGAGGACACGGTTTTCGCCAACCGTACCCGGCCCTGCCTGCTGTTTCAGATCAAACGTTGCAGCGCACCATGCGTCGGGCGGGTTTCCGAGGCCGAGTACAAGGTGCTTGTGGACCAGGCGAAGACTTTCCTGTCGGGAAAAACCAGTGCCATCCAGAAGGATCTGGCGGCCGCGATGCAGGAGGCGGCGGAGCATCTGGAGTTCGAGCGCGCGGCCGCGATCCGCGACCGTATCCGGGGGCTGACGCAGGTGCAGGGCAATGATGTCATCAACCCCGCCAGCCTGGG
>DAIDJU010000178.1 GCA_027451225.1 Acidocella sp.
TGGCTATGTCCAGGCGATGGACGATCTTGCCCTCTATTTCCACTGGCCGTTCTGCCTCGCCAAATGCCCGTATTGCGACTTCAACTCGCATGTGCGCGAGAGCATCCCCCAGGCGCGGATGCTGGCCGCCTTGCGGGCGGAGCTGGCCTTCGAGGCCGCGCGGCTGGGGGAAAGGCGCGTCACCTCCATCTTCTTCGGCGGCGGCACGCCGAGCCTGATGGCGCCCGAGAGCGTGGCAGAGCTGATCGCCGAGGTGGGGCGGCTGTTTGCCTTGGCGCCCGAGGCCGAGATCACGCTGGAGGCCAACCCGACGAGCATCGAGGCCGGGCGGTTTACCGCTTATCGCGCGGCGGGGGTGAACCGGGTCTCCATCGGGGTGCAGAGCTTTGAGGAAGCCTCGCTCAAATTCCTCGGCCGCCAGCACTCGGCGGAACAGGCGATCAAAGCCATCGAGTTGGGCGCGAAAATCTTCCCGCGCATTTCGTTCGACCTCATCTACGCCCGGCCCGGCCAGAGCGAGGCCGCATGGCGGGACGAGCTGCGCCAGGCGCTGACCCTGGCGGCGGATCATCTCTCGCTCTACCAGCTCACCATCGAGGAGGGCACGAAATTCGCCACGCTGTATGGGCGGGGCGAGTTTGCGCTGCCGGAGGAGGAGTTGGCAGCCCGGCTCTATGAGGCCACGGCGGAGGAGGCGGCGCGCTTCGGGCTGCTGCCCTATGAGATTTCCAACTATGCCCGTCCCGGCGCGGAATCCCGCCATAACCTCGCGTACTGGCGCTACCAGGATTACGCGGGCATCGGCCCTGGCGCGCATGGGCGTGTCACGTTGGGCGGGGCGCTGCTGGCCACCAGCCGCCACCGCGCGCCCGAGGCCTGGATGGACCTCGTGGAACGCCAGGGCCACGGCACCACCACCGAGGAAGCCATCGCCCCCGAGGACCGCGCGCGCGAGGCGCTGCTGATGGGGCTGCGGCTGGCCGAGGGGGTGTCGCTGCCGCGCTTTACGGCCCGTACCGGGGTGGCGTTTGAGGATGCCGTGGACCAGACCATGCTCGAAGCCTGCCTGGAGGAGGGGTATCTCACCCTCTCGGAGAGCAATATTACCGCCACGGAACAGGGCCGCCACCGGTTGGACGCATTGCTGCCCGCTTTGCTCCGATAGTATAGGCCACAGCGGATATAGAGGATTTTTGATGCGCTACACTTCCACCCGCGGTCAGGCGGAGCAGAAAGACTTCTCGGGCGTGCTGCTGGCGGGCCTCGCCGCCGATGGCGGGCTTTACATGCCGCTCTCCTGGCCGCGCTTCTCGGCGGCTGACCTGCGGGCCCTGCGTGGCCTGCCTTACCCCGAACTCGCCGCCCGCGTGCTGGCGCCGTTCGTGGGCGAGTGCATCGAATTCGCCGACCTCCAGGCCATGTGCCGCCGCGCCTATGCCGGGTTCTCGCATAAGGCGACCGTGCCACTGGTGCAGCTGGATACCAATCTCTACGCGCTGGAGCTGTTCCACGGCCCGACGCTGGCCTTCAAGGACATGGCCTTGCAGCTCGTTGGCCATCTGTTCGAGCATGTGCTGGCTGAGCGGGGCGAGAAGATCCGCATCGTCGGCGCGACCTCGGGCGATACCGGCTCGGCGGCCATCGAGGCTGTGGCCAACCGCAAGAATATCGACATCACCATCCTGCACCCCTTCGGCAAGACCTCCGAGGTGCAGCGTCGCCAGATGACCACGGTGAAGGCCGATAACGTGCTGAACATCGCCGTGGACGGCAATTTCGACGATTGCCAGGATCTGGTGAAGGCGATGTTCGCCGATACCGAATTCCGCACCGAGATGAACCTCTCGGCGGTGAACTCCATCAATTTCGCCCGCATCGCGGCGCAGATCCCGTATTACGTGTACGCCGCGCTGAACCTTGGCGCGCCGGAGCGCGAGGTGGCGGTTGCCGTGCCCACGGGCAATTTCGGCAACATCCTGGCCGCCTGGGCCGCGCATAAAATGGGCGTGCCCATCAAGCACTTCATCGTGGCCAGCAACCGCAACGATATCCTGACCCGCTTCCTCGAAGCCAACGACATGAGCGTGCATGGCGTGACGCCGAGCCTCTCGCCCTCGATGGATATCGGGATCAGCTCGAATTTCGAGCGTCTGCTGTTCGAGTTCCTGGGCCGGGATGCCGCGCTGACCGCCAAGACCATGGCCGATTTCCGCACCAGCGGGAAAATGAGCGTGGCCGAGCCGGTCTGGCGCGCCATCACCAAGGATTTCACCGGCTTCCGCCGCTCTGACGAGGAGACGCTGGCCGAGATCTCCCGGCTGTACCGCGAGAGCGGGTATCTGGCCGACCCGCATTCGGTCATCGGCATCGCCGCCGCGCGGGAGCTGGGGCCGGTGGGCGTGCCGGTCATCGCCGCCGCCACGGCGCATCCGGCCAAGTTCCCGGACGCGATTGAAAAGGCCGTTGGCGTCCGCCCGCCCTTACCGGCGCATCTTGCCGACCTATATGAACGTCATGAGACACTTACCCGCGCGCCGAACGACCTTGCGGCCATCGAGGCTGCCGTGCGGAATTTTGCCAACAGGAACACGTAATTGATGACTGAACAGGTTTCCATCACCACCCTGCCCTCCGGGCTCACGGTGCTCACCGAGCGCATGGAGCGGGTGGAGACGGTATCCTTCGGCGCCTATGTGGGCGCCGGCGCCCGCCACGAGACCGCCGCCGAGAACGGCGTGGCGCATTTCCTGGAGCATATGGCTTTCAAGGGCACCGACAAGCGCTCCGCCGCCGATATCGCCGAGGCCATCGAGAATGTCGGCGGGCATATCAACGCCTACACCTCCCGCGAGCAGACGGCCTATTACGTCAAGCTGCTCAAGGAAGACCTCGCTTTGGGCGCTGACATCATCGGCGATATCCTCTGCCACTCCACCTTCGAGCCCGATGAGCTGGAGCGCGAGCGCGGGGTGATCTTGCAGGAGATCGGCCAGGCCAACGACACGCCGGACGACGTGGTGTTCGACCATTTCCAGTCCGCCGCCTATCCGGCGCAGCCGATGGGCCGCCCGGTGCTGGGCACCGAGCAGATTATCCGGGGCATGAAGCGCGAGACGCTGCACGGCTTCATGCGCCAGCATTATACGCCGGAGAACATGGTCATCGCCGCCTCCGGCAAGCTGGAGCATGAGCAGGTGGTGGAGTTGGCGCAGAAATACTTCGCCGATCTGCCGTCCGCCGAGCGCGCCGAGCCCATGCCCGCCGACTATATGGGCGGCGAGTACCGCGAGCTGCGCGATCTCGACCAGGCGCATATCGTGCTGGGCTTCGACGCGCCGGGTTATGGCGAGGTGGATTACTACCCCTCCATGCTGCTCTCCACGCTGCTGGGCGGGGGGATGTCCTCCCGGCTGTTCCAGGAGATCCGCGAGAAGCGCGGGCTGGTCTATTCCATCTACAGCTTCACCGCCCCGGCGGTGGATGGCGGGCTGTTCGGCATCTATGCCGGCACCGGTGAGTCCGAGGCCGCCGAGCTGATGCCGGTGACGCTGGAGGAACTGGCCAAGGTGCAGGAACAGGTGAGCGAGGCCGAGTTGGCCCGCGCCCGCGCCCAGCTCAAGGCCGGGCTGCTGATGAGCCTGGAATCCACCGGCAGCCGCTGCGAGCAGCTGGCCCGCCAGTGGCAGGTGTTTGGCCGGGTGATCCCCATCGCGGAGACGATCGCGAAGATCGAGGCCGTGACGGTGGATGACATCCGTGCGGCGGGGCGCAAGATCTTCCGCCAGAAGCCGACTTTGGCCACCATCGGGCCGATCGGCCAGGTGCCGAAATTCTCCGCCATTATCGACAGGCTGGCCGCGTGAGCGCCCTGCGGGACGCCGCCCAGCGGCTGTTGCAGGCCGCCAAATCCGCCGGCGCGGATGTGGCCGAGGTGGTGCTGCATGAGAGCGCCTCCGTCTCCGTCCAGCGCCGTTTGGGTAAGATCGAGGAAACCGAGCGTGCGGAGACCCGCGAATTGGGCCTGCGTGTGTTCCTGGGCCGGGCCAATGCGAGTGTGTCGGCCAGCGCCATCGACCCGGCGAGCTTCACGCGTTTGGCCGAGCAGGCCGTGGCCATGGCCCGCGTGGTGCCCGAGGACCCGTATGCCGAGATCCCCGAGGCCCCTGCCCCGCTGGATGCCGGTTTTCTGGAACTCGACGACCCGGTTGAGCCGGGGATGGATGTGCTGATCGCCCGCGCCGCGGCGGCTGAGGAAGCCGCACTCGCCGTGCGGGGCATCACCAATTCCGAGGGAGCGTCCGCCTCCTGGTCGCGCGGAATTTCGCTGCTGGCCACCAGCCATGGGTTCATGGGCGGTTATGCGCGCTCGCATCATGGCGTGTCCGTCACCGCCATCGCGGGCACGGGCACCGAGATGCAGCGCGATTACGATTTCTCCTCCACCCTGCACGGGGCGGATCTGGAAAACCCGGCGGAACTCGGGCGCAGCGCCGCCGAGCGGGCGCTCAAGCGCCTCAACCCCCGCCGGGCGCAGACGGCCAGGCTGCCGGTGATCTTCGACCCGCGCGTGGCGGGCAGCATGCTGGGGCATCTGGCCGGGGCGATCTCGGGCGGGGCCATCGCGCGCGGCACTTCCTTCCTCAAGGACGCGCTGGGCAAGGCCATCTTCGCGCCGGGCATCGCCATTATCGACGACCCGTTCCGCGTGCGCGGCCTGCGCTCGCGCCCCTATGACCGCGAGGGCCAGCCCGTGCAGGCCCGCGCCTTCATCGAGGACGGGGTACTGACGAGCTGGATTCTGGACACGCGCAGCGCCAACCAGCTGGGGCTCAAGACCTCCGGCAATGCCGGGGGGTTGAGCAATTTCTATCTGGCGGCAGGTAGACTGAGCCCCACGGAGCTGATGGCGGACATCGCCGAGGGGCTGTACGTGACCGAGATGATCGGCTCGGGCGTGAACGGGCTGACCGGCGATTATTCGCGCGGGGCGGCGGGGTTCATGATCCGCAATGGCCAGCTGGCCGAGCCGGTGGCGGAGATCACCATCGCGGGGAATTTGCAGGACATGTTCCTGCACATCACCCCGGCCAGCGATCTGCGCTTCAAACGCGGCACCGACGCGCCGACATTGCGGATCGAGGGCATGACCCTCGCCGGGGCTTAAGGTTTAAAAGGTTTTTGGGCGCCGCCTTTTTTACAAAAAAGGCGGCGTTTTTACGCAGCTTTTTGAAAAAAGCCGCACCGAAAGCTTTTTTAAATTTCCAGGGGAAAACTGGTAGCGGCGGAAGGATTTGAACCTCCGACCAAGGGATTATGATTCCCCTGCTCTACCACTGAGCTACGCCGCCAAACAGTGGGGGCTGCGTAACCGCAAGCCGGGCACATGTCAATGCAATGAAAAAGGCCCCGGACGTATATCCGGGGCCTTTTTTTGTGGGGGCTGAGGGGTCAGCCTTCCATGTCGTTGGCGATGCTGCTCAGCACCTGCGGGGACTTGAACTTAAGCACCAGGAACCAGACCAGACCGATGCCCAGATAGATGGCGAAGGCCGGGGGCAGGATGTTGAACGGCGCCGCCGGGTAGGGGTAGACGCTGGAGTAGATGACGAAGCCCATCATCGCCGCCCCCGCGAGGCCGTAGATGACATGCTGGATCTTGAGCGCGCCGGCGCGGGACAGATCCAGGATGGAGGCCAGACACACGCCGAAATACACCACCACGAAGCCATAGGTGGCGATGGTGCCCGCCAGACCGAACCCGTTGAGGAAGCCCTGCGGCAGCAGGGCGAGCATGACCAGCACGGTGATCACGCCGGAGGCGTACACGGCGATATGCGGGGTTTTGTGCTTTTTGTGCACCAGACCCATGGAGCCGTGCAGGAACTGGTAGCGGCCCATGGAGAACAGCATGCGCGAGCTGGCGTTGACGCAGGCCAGCGCGCAGGCGAAGGCGCTGATGATGGCGGCGAAATACACCACGGCGGCGGCCCAGGGGAGGCCGGCCTTTGTGGTCATGTCGGCGAAGGGGGAGGCGGAGCCACCGATGGCGGCGGCGTTGTCGCCCATGGCCATCACCATCAGGTAGGACATGATGGTGAAGAAGATGCCGACGATGGCCGCCGAGCCCACCACCGCGTAGGGGATGTTCTTCTGCGGATCGGCGGATTCCTTGGCCAGGGTGGCCGAGCTCTCGAAGCCGACCCAGCTGAACACCGCGAAGGCCATGGCCGAGGCCACGCCGCCGAAGGAGATCTTGCTGAAGTTCAGCTGCACCGGGTCCACCACGGTGCCGTGCTTGCCCACCACCAGCGCGGTGATGAGGACGATGATGCCGATGGAGGCGCATTCCAGCACCAAGCCGAGGCGGGAGGAGACCTGAATGTCGCGGTAGCCGGCGAACACCACCAAGCCGGCCAGGGCGAAGGCCAGGAAAGCCTGCGCGGCGAAGGGCAGGGTGATGCCGAACACGCTGAGCACGTTGTTGATGAAGAGCGGCTCGCTCATCAGCACCGCCACGGCGGTGGTGATATAGGCCAGCACCATGGCCCAGCCGGCCAGCGCGCCCGCCACCGGGCCAAAGTTACGGCCGATATAAACGAAGTAGGACCCGGCCTCCGGATGGCGCTTGGCCAGGCTGGAGATGGAGGCACCGACGAACACGCAGCCGATGGTGGCGAGCAGATAGGCGACCCAGGAGCCGATGCCCGCCAGCCCGGCGACCACGGTGATGTTCAGTGCGGGGGTCATGGTCGGCGCGATGTTGGCGATGGATTGGCCGAGCGTCTCGATCCGGCTGAGCGCACCTTGCTTCAGCTGGGGTTCGACGTGTGCGGCAACGTCCGTGGTTGCTACCATGATGTCCTTGCTCCATGGGTTAAAGTCACCGCAGACGCGGCAGATGCAAATATAATGCAAGTGCCGTGCCTGAATATTCGCCAGTAGGTGCGGTACAGTGTTGCGTGCTTTGCGCGGCGGATAAATGAGCAGGGCGTTCAGGCCTGCTGGCAGGGTTTTAAGCGCGGGTTGGCGACAATTTGCACAATTTGTTTAAGCGGATGGCAGGTTTGACTAACGGCAGGAATGGTATGGGCGGGAACCAGGTGGAAAATGGGCTGATCCTGGCCAGCACCTCGGCCGCGCGGCGGGCGATGCTGCGTCAGGCGGGGCTGGACTTCGCGGCCTTGCCCTCGGGCGTGGATGAGACGGCGCTGAAACAGGGCTTTACCGGCGCACCGGAGGATCTGGCCCTGGCCCTGGCGGCGGCCAAGGCCAGGGCGGTAAGTGCGGCGCACCCGCGGGCGCTGGTGCTGGGGGCGGACCAGCTATTGGTGTGCGAGGGCGCGGTGTTCGACAAACCGGCTGATTTGGCTGAGGCCGCCGTGCATCTGCGCCGCCTCTCCGGGCGGGCGCATCAGCTCGTCACCGCCGCTTGCGTGGTGCAAAGCGGGGCGGTGGTGTGGTCGCATGTCGAGCGCGCCACGCTGGAGGTGCGTAGCTTAAGCGAGGATTTCATTGCCCGTTACCTGGAGGTCGAAGGCGCGGAAATCCTGGGCTGCGTCGGCGCTTACCGGCTGGAGGGGGTGGGGGCGCAACTCTTTACCCGCGTGGAAGGCGATTATTTCACCATTCTCGGGCTCAGCCTGCTGCCTTTGCTCGGCTTCCTGCGCGGGGTGGGCGTGCTGGCGGCGTAACCGGGCGGGCGGCGTCCAGCAGTGTCTGGATTTTTTCCACGGTTCCGGCGTCCAGATGCCGCAGCTCCCGCGCCAGGCGGTTGGCCAGTACCGTCTGGGCCGGGGTGAGGCCGGAGGCGTTCAGTTTAAGCCGGGGGCGGGAGAATTTGGCGAGGGCGGTTAATTCATCGGCATCGTCCCAGATCAGCCCAAAATATTGGCAAATCTGGTGGATCAACCCGGCGGAGGGCGCGCCGCGCCGCCCATGCTCCAGCGCCGAGAGATAGGCCGCCGAAATTTCCAGCGCCGCCGCCATGTCCTTCTGCGTTACCCCTCGGGCGGCGCGCAGCTGGCGGAGTTTGTCGCCGAAGGGGGTCACCCGCGCACCCGGCGCAGCAGGATGCGCACCGACCCGGTATTCGCCGCATGCGGGTGCGCGAGCGCCAGGATGAACGGGCGCAGGCTGGGGGCGTTGAGCCAGAGCGGCAGCTCGCGGGCCAAAATCTCACCCTTGCCGGTGATGATCTCGACACAGCGCAGCCGCGCCCCGTGCGAGCGTTCGAGGAAGTGCAGCACCTCGTGATGCGCCTTGGCGGCGGTGTGGCCGTGCAGGTCCAGCCTGGCCTCGGCGCGGATTTGGCCGGTGCGGAACTGCTTCCAGGTGGATTTGTCCAGCCCGCCCGGCGAGGCGTCCACTCCTATATAAGGCGGTGGATGCGCGAGCTTGGGGCGCGGCACTTGGAGGGACGGGGGAGCGGCCTCGGGCTGGGGCGTGGGCGGCTCGGGGGGCAAGGGCAAGCGCGTGCGGCCGGGCATCAGCCGGGTCAGCGTGCGGCCATATGCCGCCCAGAGGCGCAGATCCTCCTCCGAGAGTCCCTTGCGCCGCGCCATCAGTCCCGGGGCTTGAAGAAGGCGGCCGCGGCGGCGGCATGGGTGCGCTTGGCCTCGATGGCTTGGCGCACGCGGGCGATCTCGCCTTCCAGCGTGGCGATATAGGCGGTCAGCTCCTCCACCCCGAGGCTGTCCAGAACCGGGGGAGAGAGCAGATTTTTGGCCGGGCGCGGCGCGTCTTCTTCTGGAAATGTCATAAAACGATCTTGACCGAAGGGTGGCGTGGGTTCCATACCCCGCGCAAGTTTAACTTGCGTGGCCCACGCGCGAAACTATCTGCGTTCCAGGCCGCCGCGCCTGAAACGCTATAAGGTACCCGATTCATGCCCCTACCCTTGATGCCCAAAGCTACCGCAGTCTGGATGATTGACAAGACCGCGCTGACCTTCGAGCAGATCGCCGATTTCTGCGGGATGCACCCGCTGGAAGTTCAGGCCATTGCCGATGGTGAGGTGGCGCAGGGGATTAACGGCTACGACCCGGTAGCGAACAAGCAGGTCACGGCCGAGGATATCGCCCGCTGCGAGCGCAACCCGGCGCTGCGGCTGAAGCTGCTGGTGGCGCCCGAGATGCAGCAGAAGAAGCAGAAGGGCGGCCGCTACACCCCCGTGGCCAAGCGCAACGACCGCCCGGATGCCATCGCCTTCCTGCTGCGCAGCTATCCGCACCTCACGGACGCGCAGATCATCAAGCTGCTCGGCACCACCAAGGACACCATCCAGAAAATCCGCGACCGCTCGCACTGGAACAGCGCCAATATCAAGCCGCGCGACCCGGTGATCCTGGGCCTGTGCAAGCAGTCCGACCTGAATGACGCGGTGTCCGCCGCCAATGAGCGCCTGACCCGCGAGGGGCTGACCCCGCCGGAGCCCGAGACGGATTCCACGGAAGCCGCGGAGTAACAAAAAAGGGGGCCAATGGGCCCCCTTTTCCGTATCTGGCGCGTGTTCAGAGCGCCTTTAGCCGTTCCATCTCCTCTTTCAATCGCAGCTTTTCCATCTTCATGCGGGCAAGGGCGGTATCATCCCGGCTGGGTCGGCGGTCTTCCGCCAAAATCTTGGTTTCCAGGCTGGCATGCCGCCCCTTCAGGGCATCGATACGCGATTGCAGGTTCATGGTGCCTCCTTGGCTCTGAACAACTGTCATGCCTGGGATCTTCCCGCGTGCGGGCAAGAGCCCAGATTGAGAAGGCTAATCCCGCTGACGCGGAATTGTCACGTAAAAAATTGTGGGCAAAAATTCCGGTTTCAGTGCGGCGCAAATCCTATTATTGCTCCGTCATGCTGACTGACAGAGACAATCTGCTGCGCCGCCTGCACGCGCTGCGCAGCGAGCACCGGGACTTGGATACCGTGATCGCCCGCATCACCGAGATGGGGCCGCTGGACCAGCTCCAGGTGCAGCGGATGAAAAAGCGCAAGCTGGGGTTGAAGGATGAAATCTCGCGGCTGGAAAGCCGGTTGATCCCGGACCGCACGGCGTGAGCGCCCCCCTGGTCGGCATTATCATGGGCAGCCGTTCGGACTGGCCCGTGATGCAGCACGCCGCGGAAGTGCTGGAGAAGCTCGGTGTGCCGTTCGAGGCGAAGGTGGTGTCAGCCCACCGCACGCCCAAGCGGCTCTACGACTACGCGACCGGCGCCGAGGCGCAGGGGCTGAAGATCATCATCGCCGGGGCGGGCGGCGCGGCGCATCTGCCGGGCATGGCGGCGTCCATGACCAATCTGCCCGTGCTGGGCGTGCC